>NZ_JBMDKA010000011.1:0-198557 GCF_057809475.1 Flavobacterium sp. FG19
AAAAATAATTAAAATTTCAATTTTAACTTGTAAATCAACACAGAATCTCCGAAGCCATTTTTTAGGTTATATATTGTTCTTATGCAGTTATAGAGAATCAGTTGTTTTCCAGTGAAATTATGTTCCGTTGGAACAAAATATAGATAGTAACATTATGTGGACACATTTTTAAGTCCCGGAGGGACGTCATATTTATAGAAACAGGTTTCATCATCATATAAAAACGGAGGGATGGTCAATATTTTTTTCAGCCTTGGAGGGACGTTATATTTATAGAAACAAATTTCAGCATAAAGCAAAATTCCTGATCGGCGGCCAATATTTTCCAGTCCCGGAGGGACGACATATTTATAGAAACAAATTTCAGCATAAAGCAAAATCCCTGATGGGCGGCCAATATTTTTTCAGTCCCGGAGGGACGTTATATTTATAGAAACAAATTTCAGCATAAAGCAAAATCCTTGATGGGCGGCCAATATTTTTCAGTCCCGGAGGGACGACATATTTATAGAAACAAATTTCACCATCATACAAAAAGCCCCGGAGGGGCGAAATACAACATTCTGAAGCAGTCTCCAAATTCAGATTTTATTACGGGATTCGTAGAATATTTTCTCTGTCTAAAAAATAAATTTTCTCTAATTATCTTCATTTTTTCTTTTCAAATTTTAACAAATAAAAACGCTTTTTTAACCCTTTTTTCTGATTAAAAAAATACCATAACAATTGTTTAAGTTTTGATCAGAAAACGTCTTATTTATAATGATTAAAACTTACCTGTATTCAGGTAATTTTTTTAATTAAATAACTGTAAATCAATTGTTTGTTGTTATTTAAATGTCGTTTAACAAAAATAAAGAGATTATTTTTCTTACTTTTGATCGATTTTTTTAACAAAAGGTATCTTCCAAAATACTAGTCGCTAAACATTGATATATGAAGAAAAAACTACTTATTGGACTGTTGTTTTTGTACAGCAGTTTTTCTCTTTTTGCTTCCAGTTTTAACATTCCTGTTCCCGATTCGGAGTATCAGGCTTTGGTTGATTTTTACAAGGCAGCCGGAGAGTCAAACTGGAGTAACAAATGGAATACAGGTGAGAACAATCTGCATGAAGTTGCCTGGTACGGGGTAACGGTAGAAGAGGGGCATGTTACAGGCATTGATTTAAGCAATACCAGTAATATTGCAGGAGTTATTCCGTCCTCGTTCGGAAATTTAAAATATCTTAAAACACTTTCGCTCTATGGAGGAAATTATTCTAAAGATTTAAGTGCGGCCGATTTAGGAGTTTTCTCCGGATTAGAAGCCCTGGAATCATTAGACCTGAGATATTGTAAATTAAAAGGCGCTATTCCGGCTTCCTGGAACAAGTTGAAAAAGCTTAAAACCCTTTACATCGGTTCAAATTCCATAACAGGATTACCGCCTGAGTTTGGTGAGCTTGAAAGTTTAGTAACGGCTGATTTTACTGACAATCAGATTCCTGTACTCATTAAAGAACTGGAAAACCTTACGGCACTCAGAACCCTGAATTTATCCAGTAATAGAGTAGGGACAATTACAGGTTTACTGGCTAGTCAGGTAAGTCTTGAATTATACTATCAGAAAATAAACCTTGAAAATATCGTTTACAAGGGAACCGATTTAAAAATTGAAAACCTGCCTAATGTAGTGCATTACAACAGGTCTGCCAATGACTTTTCGGCCCGCAGACAATTTACGGTTTATCTGCGCGGCAGTCAGATCGGGACAGCAATAACAGCGGCAGCAGACGGGAGTTTAACCATTCCGTCTTCTTATCTGGCGAGTTTAAAAAACGGTGACGAAATATATCTGCGTCAGGAGTACGATGGTACATCCGGAAGTGCTTATTACAGCAATATTTATTTTACCAATATAAAAGTAAATCAGGCCAGTGTGCCTAATGTTGAATACCAGGCTTTGGTTGATTTTTACAATGCCATGGGCGGCAGCAGCTGGAACAATAAGTGGGATATCAATGAAAATAATCTTAACGAAGGAGCCTGGACAGGTCTAAGTATAGAAAACGGCCATATTACCGGATTAAACCTGAATAATACCAGCAATGTTTCGGGAGCGATTCCGGCTTCTTTTGGAAATTTGAAATACCTTAAAAACCTTTCGCTTTACGGAGGTAACTATTCTAAAAATTTAAGTACAACCGATTTAAATGTACTCGCAGAACTTCAGTCTTTAGAATCCCTGGATATGCGTTACTGTAATATTGCCGGTGCAATTCCGTCTGCCTGGAGTAAATTAAAGAACCTTAAAACAATTTACCTTGAAAGTAACAGCATTATCGCACTTCCCGAAGAAATTGGCGAGATGGAAAGCCTTGTTACCATAGAGATGTCAACTAATAAAATTACAACTATTCCGGCATCGATTGGAAACCTTGCCAATTTGGTGACGCTGAATTTATATAACAACCAGATTGAAGTTTTAAACAAAGAACTTGAAAATATTGCCTCTTTAAGAACACTGAATCTTTCGAGTAATAAAATTGCCAATATCGTGGCATTACTGGGCAGTCAGGTTAACCTGGAACTGAATTCACAATCAGTAAACGTTGAAAATTTTACCTATACAGGTGCCGATGCCAAAATTGAGAACCTTCCCAATATTGTGTATTATAACAGAAACCAGAATGATTTTTCGGCTCGCAGACAGTTCACAGTTTATGTAAACGGAAATCAGGCGGGAACCAATATTACAGCAGCCGAAGACGGAAGCGTAACTGTTCCGGCTTCTTATCTGTCATCTTTAAAAACAGGAGATCAGTTCTATTTGTACCAGCAGTACGACGGAACAGCAGGAAGTGCTTATTATTCCCGAATTTATTTTGTGAATGTCAAAGTAGACCAGCCTAAAATACCGGATACTGAGTATCAGGCCTTAGTCGATTTTTATAACGCCATGGGCGGAACCGGCTGGAACAATCAATGGAATGTAGCTTCAAACAACCTTCATGAAGGAGCGTGGTACGGAGTAAGTATCGAAAATGGACATATCACAGGTCTAAACCTGAACAATAATTACAATGTATCAGGTGCCGTTCCGGCCTCAATTGCTGACTTGAAATATCTTAAAAACCTGTCTCTGTACGGAGGAAATTACAGTAAAAATCTAAGTACTACCGATTTGGCAGTTTTAGCTGATCTGGAGTCATTAGAATCCATAGACTTACGATATACGAATATCAAAGGTGATCTTCCGGCTTCCTGGAACAAACTTAAAAAACTGAAAACGGCTTATTTAGGAAACAATGCCCTTACGGCACTTCCTGAAGAAATTGGCGCATTGGAAAGTCTCGAAATACTGGATATGCCCTATAACCAGATCAAAGTACTTCCGGTATCTGTTGGAAATCTGACCAAACTAAAAACGTTAAACCTTTCCAATAACCAGATCGAAGAAGTTATTAAAGAACTGGAAAATCTTCAGGCCGTAACTACCATTGATCTTTCCGGCAATAAAATTAGAACAATTACGGGGCTTTTAAAAAGTCAGGTATATCTGGAACTGAATTCGCAAAACATTACGATTGATGGTTTCCTTTATCAGGGAACCGATGTTAAAGTGGAAAACTTGCCCAATGTACTTTCTTATAACCGGTCTTTAAATGACTTTTCGTCAAGAAGACAGTTTTATTTATACTTAAGAGGCACTCAGACAGCTACTAACTTAGTAATGGCAGAAGACGGCAGCATTACTATTCCGGCTTCCTATTTGTCATCTTTAAAAACAGGAGACGAAATGTACCTGTATCAGCAGTATGATGGTATGAGCGGCAGTTCCTATTATTCCCGAATTTATTTTACCAATATCAAAATCGATCAGCCTAAAATACCGGATGAAGAATATCAGGCTTTAGTTGATTTTTATACCGTAATGGGCGGAACCAACTGGAACAATCAGTGGACAGTGGCCGAAAACAACCTGCACGAAGGTGCCTGGTACGGGGTAAGTATAGAAAACGGACATATTACCGGACTAAATTTAAACAATAATTATAATGTTACGGGCGCCATTCCGGCTTCTATAGGCGATTTAAAATACCTAAAAAACCTTTCGCTTTATGGCGGGAATTATGGTAAAGATTTAAGCACAACTGATTTAAGTGTTCTGTCCGAATTAGAATCCCTTGAAACACTGGATTTACGATATACAAGTTTAAAAGGTGATCTTCCGGCTTCCTGGAACAAGCTTAAAAAACTGAAAACGCTCTATCTGAACAGTAACCAGATTACGGCATTACCGGAGGATTTTGGTGCCATGGAAAGTCTGGAAACAGTGGACGCATCGTACAACCAGATTAAAGCTATTCCGGTTTCGACAGGGAATCTGGCCAATCTGGTAACGTTAAACCTTTCCAGTAATCAGATCGAAGTGCTGATTAAAGATTTAGAAAAAAATACGGCTTTACAGACTTTAGATCTTTCAAGAAATAAAGTAGCGGCTATTCAGGCTTTATTGCCAGGGTCTGTGTATCTGGAACTGAATTCACAGAATTTAAGTATTGAAAACTTTTTATACGAAGGTACCGATGTAAAAATCAGCAATCTGCCTAATGTGCTTTTATACAATAAACCGACGAATGATTTCTCTGCGCAGCGTTCTTTCAGACTCTACATCAGAGGCAGTCAGGTTGGAAGTAATATCAGAGTGGCGGCAGACGGAACGCTGACAGTCCCGGCCGATTATCTGGCCACTTTAAAAACAGGAGATGAAATGTACCTGTATCAGGAATATGACGGAACAACGGGATCTTCTTATTATTCCTATATCTATTTTACCAATGTAAAAGTAGACCAGCCAAAAGTATCGGATACTGAATATCAGGCGCTGGTTGATTTTTACAATGCGATGGGCGGAACCAACTGGAACAACCAGTGGAATGTAGCCGAAAATAACCTGCATGAAGGGGCCTGGTATGGTGTTAGTATTCAGAACGGACATATTACAGGACTTAACCTGAATAATAATTACAATGTTTCGGGAGCGATTCCGGCTTCTTTTGGAAACCTGAAATACCTTAAAAACCTGTCATTGTACGGAGGAAATTACAACAAAGATTTAAGTACGACTGATCTGGCCGTCATTTCGGGCTTAGAGTCACTGGAATCTTTAGATCTTCGATATACCAAACTTAAAGGTACGATTCCGGCTTCATGGAATAAGCTGCAGCTGCTGAAAACCCTGTATCTAAGCTATAACAATATTGCCGATACGGATGAAGCGCTGGCGTATTTACCGCTTTTAAAAATAGTAGATATAACAAATCAGACTATTACTGTTCCTACTATTGAAGTAGGGGCAAACGAACTGGTAATCGATCTTCCTGTTTTGTCAGCACTATTATTTACGGCTAATGGCGGGGTTATCAATAATAAAAACCATTTTTCACTTTATATCAATGGGGTAAACAAGGCGTCGAATTATTCCAACAGCGAAGGAAACCTGATTTTTAAGGATATCGCTTTATACGGAATTAAATTAACAGATAAAATCAGGATTGTACAAAACGACGGTGCAGCTCAGGGAACCGCTATTGATTATACACAGGTTGTTTTTGGAAAACCGCTGACCGAGGAAGAATTTGAAATCCTGAAGAAAATTTATGCCAGTACAAACGGAGCACAGTGGACACAAAAATGGGATATTTCTGAAAACAAACTTCATGAAGTAAGCTGGTACGGTGTAGGAACCAAAGAAGGCCACGTAGTATCGCTTATTTTATCAGGAAATAACTTGTCCGGAACACTGCCTGCCGAAATTTCTAATCTGACGTATCTGGAAACCCTGAACCTGCAGTCCAATACCGTAGGAGGATCAGTTCCGTTAGATTTAGGGAAACTGAAAAACCTGAAAACACTTAATTTACAATCCAATAAGTTTGAAGGCACTATTCCGGTTTTATCCGGTATTTCAGGCTTAAAGAAATTATCCGTTTCGGGTAATTTATATAAAGGTACCATTCCGGGGCATTTAAATGATTTTGAAAGTATCGAGCAGATCGATCTTTCGAATAACGGATTTGATGCTTTAGAAAAACCTTTTACTTATGATCCTGCTCAAGTATATGTGAACCTGAGAGGACAGGTAATAGCAAAAGACGAATACCTGTATTTAAAAGGAGACGAAATTATCGTTGATCTTCCGGCAATTGCTTCCTATAACGAAACGGCACAGGATTACAGCGGTGAATACCAGTTTGAACTTCAGGCCAATAATTTCAAAATTTCTGAAGCGACGGCGGTTGCTAATACCATTACATTCCCAAATATTGCGGCAGCCAGTATTCCGTCAGGAGCAAAAATTGCAATCTGGCAGAAAAACGGAACTTCTCAGGGAACTTATTTAGAGTTTAAAGGCATTGCTGACGGCTCTGAAACGCCTTTAGCAGCAGAAGAATATGATGTATTAGTAGCATTTTTCCAGAATGCGGGTGGAACAGAGTGGAAAGAGACCTGGGATATCTCTTCCAATAATCTACATGAAAAGAAATGGAAAGGTGTTACTACTAATGACGGACATGTAGTATCTATTAATCTTCCTGATAACAACTTAACAGGAAACATCAGTGTTGAAATTGGCAAATTAACAGAATTACAGAACCTAAACCTGGCTAAAAACAAATTAACCGGAACCATTCCGGAAAGTTTATCCAAAGTAACCAAATTAAAAACAGTTGATCTTTCAGAAAACAGTCTGACAGGAATTGATGCAGCATTTGCGCCGGCAGTAAGTTTTAAAATCGACCGTCAGAAAATCAATCTGGGCGAATTGCCTTTAACGGTAGATGCTGTACTAAAAGACCAGAAACTAAACCGTTACGATCATACCAATTCTGTTTTTAATACCAGCCAGTCTTATAATATGACTTTAAAAGACTATTTCCAGGTGGTGGCCGTACCGCAGGATGGTGTAAAACTAACCAGTATTTTAAGCGAATGGAACGTTCCGAACAATCAGGTTCTCGAACTAAGACAAATTGCAGGATCTGCCCGAAACAGTGTATTGACTTATACAATAACCTATAGAGAAGGAGATTCAAATTTAGACAGCAGTGTTAATATTTTAGACATTCAGTCTACTTTGAATTATACCTTAAGCCAGAAACCAAAATTCTTTAATTATGGTGCTGCCGATATTAACAAAGACAAGAACCTGAATCTGCTGGACATTATTTTATTAATCAATAAAATTCAGGCCGGAAACATTGAAAAACCTGCCAGTACAAAACGTCCGGTGTTAACCGGTACCGAAGATGTCGTATTAAGCATTGAAGACAATACTCTTTATATCGACAATCAGTCAGCTTCGACAGCGGCCTTTGATATTCGTTTAAAAGACAGTGCCAAAGGAGAAGTAAAAGAACTTCTTTCCGGTCTGGGATATACGGTTTCAGTCGCAGAACGTGAAGGCGAAATCAGTATTGCCGGTTTCTCTCTGGATAAATCACTTTCAGGTAAACAGGCTGTTGCCAGAGTTTCTCCTCAGACGGTAATTACTACCGCGATGATTTCGGATTCTGATGCCAAAGAGCTGAGTTATAAAGTATCTAAAACTTTAGGAACCGGAGATATGGAATCAGATACTGCTGCAGCCCTTTTAAATTACCCGAACCCGTTTACTGAAAAAACAGTCATTCAGTACCATCTGCCGGAAAGTGCTGATAAAGCCGTTCTCAAAGTTTTTGATACACAGGGAAGACTGGTAAAGCAGCAGTCTGATCTGGAAACTTCAGCAGGAAACCATGAAGTGACTTTTGAACGAAACGGACTGGCCTCAGGAGTATATTTCTATACCATTGAAGTACAGGGAACCGGAAAAGCGGGAATTTTTAAAGGAAAAATGTTAATACAATAAACTCATCATAATGATAGCTAACGAATTAAAAACAATAAAAATAAAACCGTTTCTGGCCTTTATATTCCTGTTTTTAGGAACTTTTATTCAGGCTCAGAATAGTTTGAAAGTTACGGATGCATCAGCAGGACCGGGCGAGAAGTCGGCAGTTTTGGTGGAACTTGCTAATACCGATGAAGTAGTGGGGGCAGAATTTACGCTGACTGTTCCCGAAGGACTGATCGTAAACGAAAAAGACAGTAAAATTATCGAAAGCCGTAAAGGAGATCATGCTATTTATGTCAACATCGAAAAGAACAACCCAAGGAATTATCACTTTATAATCCTTTCCTTAACCAGTACGCCTTTTAAAGCAAAAAGCGGAACCTTACTGGAAATTCCAATTGAAATTCCGTTAAACTATACTTCGGGACAGATTCACAATCTGGATTTGTCAGGTGTAGTATTAAGTTCTAAAAGTGCCGTAGATATTGGTTCCAATCACGTAAACGGAAAATTAACGATTGCGGCGGCACAGTTTCCAGATCTGACAATTTCCGGAATCACGGCAGCCGAATCTAAAATAACACCTGAAGGCAAAATAAATGTTTCCTGGAAAGTGGATAATATTGGAGACCGTATCGCTTCGGGAGGATGGATTGAACAAATAAGCATCGTGTCGGAACTTACCGGAACAGAATACACTTTAGGTACTGTTTCTTATAATGACGATTTGGATAAAAAGAAATCCGTAAACAGAACAGCCGCATTTACACTGCCAAAAGTTGTAGGGATCGAAGGTAATGTAAAAGTAAAAATAAGTCTTACGGCCAATGCTGCTGTAAAAGAACCGGATGATTTAAAAAACAACAACAAGGTAATAGCAGCCAATGCCATTCTACTAGAAAAACGTTTGTACCTGACTTTGGACAAAAAAAGTATTTCTGAGAATTCGACAGAAGTAATCAGGGCTGTATTGACCCAGAGCGGGGACAGAAGCAGTGATAAAACATTTGCTCTGACAGCTTCGCAGAACGGACAATTGGAATTGGATTCTAACATTACCATTCCAAAAGACCAGTCTTCGGTAGTTTTTTATATCAAACCAATTGACAATAATGTTAATGATGGTGCGAGAACAGTATCGCTTTCGGTTTCCGGAAATGAATATCCGTCCGCAGCAGAGACTGTTGAAATCATCGATAACGAATTTTCGACGATTACGCTGACACCTTCAAAAATAACAGCGACAGACGATGAAACGATTACGGTTACTTTAGAGACCAATTATGCGAGAACTGCTGCCACGACATTTACTATTTCGGCAGATCAGGGTTCACGCTGGACAGTCCCGGCAGAAGTAATTCTTCCTGCGGGCAGTAAAACAACATCGTTTACCATTACCGTAAAAAACAATAAAGTTCCTGAACCAACCGTAACCGGAAAATTGACTTTAAGAGCAGAAGGTTTTCAGGCGGGAACAACAGAAATTAGTTTAAAAAGTTCCAATATTCCGGTATTTGAACTCGAAATCAGTCCGTCGACTATTTCGGAAGCCGATGGAGTGTATGCAACTTATGCTACACTGAAGCGTATCAGTAAACCGGAAATCAGTACCAATATCCGTTTAAGTGCCAGTACAGCCAATGCGCTAATCCTTCCGGATGTAATTGATTTTCCGGCCAATGTCAATTCGAAGAAATTCAATATTGGGGCTGTAAACAACGGAATCGTAGACGGAACCAAAACGGTAAACGTAACGGCAGATGTGTATATATCGTCCTGCAATTGTACGGTTCCGGCAGGAAACGGAGGAACTGCAGTTTCAAAACCGGTTACTATTTTAGACAGTAACGGACCGGCTTTAAGCGTAAAAGCAAATCCTGCAACGGTGAAAGCCGGAGTAGAAAAGGCGGCTAAAATTACAATTACCAGAAATACGGTAGATACGTCTAAAGCTGTCTCAGTACAATTAACATCAGATACTCCAAGCATTGTTTCGATTCCGGCACAAGTCACTATTCCGGTTGGACAGGAAAGCGTTGAAGTAGAAATCAATACGATTATTGATGCATCAAAAACAGGAGATCAGACCGTTCGTATTCAGGCCGAAGCAGACACGTTCAGCGCCGGTTTTGCCTGGATTCTGGTAACAGATCAAAATAAAGCGGATGCCGTAGTAACTTCCGTAAACACAGTAGCTGAAGCGGGTGGAGAAGATACCATAGAAGTAAAAACAACCATCACGAATCAGGGATTTGCAGTACTGGCCAAAGGAACAAAAATAGAATACTATCTTTCAAAAGAGCAGTCGGCTAAAAACGGTACCCTGATTTTTTCCGGACAGCTTAATGAGGATATCCAGGCGGGTAAAAAACTGCATCTCGTAAAATCAATTAAACTGCCGCAGCAGGCTGGTGCCTATTTTGTTGTAGTGGCCGTTAATTCTGATCAGAAAACAGTTGAATTATCGTATACGAATAACGAAGGCTATTCGGCTATCAAATTAAATTCGAACTATTCAGCGGTATGTGCGGTTTCAAAACCCGTTTATAAATCAGGTGAATTAGTAAATATTACCGGATCAGCCAAACTGGTCAATAACAGTGCTGCAGCCAATAAAGAAGTGGAGATTACGATTTCTGACGGAAATTTTACACGTTCGTTTAAAGTAAAAACCAATGCTGCCGGAAACTTTGTTTACGATTTTGAACCGTTACAGGCAGAAAGCGGACATTATACGGTAAGTGCCGGATATCCGGGAACGGTTAATGCGGTTCAGGCCCAGTTTGATATCGTTGGTTTTGAGTGGACCAATAAACCAGCCGATTACCTAAAATGGGAAGTCGTAACACAGGTGCCTTATAAAGGAGAATTTAAATTGAAAAACAACAGTAAAACGCCTTTAACCAATATTAAAATAGAACTGCCTGCGGATGCCGGATTTACCATTCAGACCGATGCATTAACGCTGTCGGCCGGACAGGAAGGCGTACTGGCATATACTATTTTAGCCGAAACAGCATCAGCAGAAGAAAAATATTATCAGATCAATTTTAATGTTACTTCAGCCGAAGGTGCGCAGCTGCCAATTCTGGCCTATTATCATGCCAAAGCACAGACACCAAAATTACAGGCTAATCCGGTTAGTATCAATACAACGATGATTAAAGGATCATCCCGTTTTTACGAAGTAACCGTTACCAATACAGGCGCTGTTGATGCCGAAAAAGTAAAAGTAGACATTCCTGTTCTGGAATGGATGAAATTAAAAAGTCCCGCAGTAATTGAGAAAATGGCTCCAAATGAAGCTGTAAAACTCATATTGGAATTAGCTCCGACAGACCAGCAGCAGCTGAATGTTCCGCTGACAGGAAATTTAGCATTAAACCCTTCGAACGGAGGCGGGGTAAGTATTCCTTTCAGAATAGAACCCGTTTCAGAAGCGACAGGTTCGCTATTGATCGATGTTGTAGATGAATATACGTATAACACCGAAAGAGCCCCGCATTTACAAGGTGCGAAAGTAACAGTGCGTCATCCTTTTTCAGGAGTAGTGGTAGCAGAAGGAATTACCGATGAAAACGGATTGTTCAGCACTCCGCAGATACCGGAAGGGTATTATACTGTGACGGTAACTGCTGATAAACACGATTCGTATCAGAATAATTTATTAGTTGATCCGGGTAAAGTAACTTCGCAAAGAGTCTTTATTACGTATCAGGCAGTTAGTTACGAATGGGTGGTAACCCCAACTGAAATTGCCGATGAATACCAGTCGGATCTGGTAGTGAAATTTGAAACCAACGTACCGAAACCGGTAATCGTAATTGATATTGATGATCCTGTTTTAAACCTGAATACCGGTGAAAGCAGAATGAGTTATGCAACAGTAACCAATCACGGACTAATTGCTTTGTCGAATGTAAAATTTAATATAGACAGCCAGCAGGATTACAGTTTCAAACTGATGATTGAAAAAATGGATGTGTTAAACGCCAAATCGACAATTATAATTCCAATCCTTATCACGAAAACCGGAAATACATCCAAAACGACCGCTTCACAAAACTGTTCTTATAATTTAATAACAAGAGGAACGTATGTTTGTGAAACAGAGCAGGATGTGGCAGCGTTTAAACCGTATTATGTACTAACATGTTCCACTCCAAGTACTCCGGTAGTGGGCGGAAGTCCTTCTTTTAACGGAGGCGGCTTTGGAGGTTTAATTCCTATTGGAACAGCTATTGGGAATATTGTTACCGGACTTCCTACGATTTGCGATAACCCTTGTATTACTTCGGTATTCGGGATGGTAATAGGCTGTGCCGGAGGACCTGCAGGAGCTGTGGCGGGCTGTCTTTTAGGACTGGCAACGGTAAACGGCGATACCATAAACCAGATTATCGCTGTGGCAGGCTGTATTCCGGGACCAATTGGCTGTGTAGCAAGTATGGTTTCGGTTTTAAAAACCTGTATTTATGATCCGCTGGCTTCCGGAAAAACTACAGCCAAAAATAGTTTCCTTGAAGCGATGTACAATGACTTTTATATCATGGATAATGCCCAGACAGCTTTGAGTAACCGACTGCGGGCCTATTTAGGAAATCCGAGACTGCTGGAAAGCGCTTCGTTTAATGCCTTTATGCAGGAAGTCGCGGTAAACCTCGATACTGAAAAAGCATACTCTGCAGCTGATGTAACACGAATTAAAACCAATTTAGCGGGCACAGATATTACAAGTCAGGAAATTGATAATTTCTGTAACCGATGGAATAAAACAGTAGAAGCCTGGTCGAAAAATATCAAGGCACCTACTACAGCATATCCCGACATTATCAATAAAAATGATATCGAAGAATATGACAGAGTAAGAGGATTATTGACAGCACATTATCAAAGCAGAGGTTTTGTTTCGGCAGAGAAAATGTACGAAACAGATATGAAAGACCTTAAAGAATATATTGACGAGCTGGATGCCAAAACTTCGGTTTGTGCGACTGTAACCGTTAAGTTCTCTCAAAAAATAACCATGACCAGAGAGGCGTTTGAAGGTACATTGACGCTGAATAACGGAAGTGATTCAAACACCATAAAAGATATTAATCTGGATTTACTGATCAGAGATGAAGCCGGAAACGATATGACCCATTTATTTCAGATCAATAAAGATGCTTTCTTAAGCGGAAGCGGACTTGTGGCTCCTAATACGAATCAGTCGGGAACGGTTATTTTTATCCCGACCAAAGAGGCTGCACCAACGGTACCAAAATCCTATTCATTTGGCGGTACTTTATCGTATCTGGATCCTAATACAGGTGACAGGGTGACAACACAGTTATATCCGGTAACACTGGATGTAAACCCAAGCCCGGATTTGGTAATGCATTATTTTATGCAGCGTGATATTCTGGGAGATGATCCTTTAACAGATAAAGTAGAACCAATTGTTCCGGCAGAAATGGCCTTACTGATTAAAAATGAAGGTTATGGAATCGCTAAAAATGTTCAGGTAGAATCGGTTCAGCCGGAAATTATCGAAAACAAAAAAGGACTGTTGATTGACTTTGAAATTATTGGAAGTAATTTTAATAACGAACCGAAACAATTAGGCTTACTGAATGTTGATTTTGGAAATATTGAGCCTCAGAAATCGGCATTGGGACAATGGTGGTTCACCAGTACTTTATTGGGCCATTTTGTAGAATATGATCTTAAAATTAAACATTTAAGCAGCTACGGAAATAAAAACCTGAGCCTGATCAAAGCTTCGTATGTACATGAACTGATTCGAAGTGTAAAAGCATACGGTGCCGGACAGGACAATATAAATGATTTCCTGGTTAATGATATTGCAGATATAAAAGATACTCCGGATGCGATTTATTATTCAAACGGAGAAAACGACGAAGTCTATAAAGTAACTTCGGGAACGGTTTCAAATACTATTTCACCTGCTCAGCTGACTACAATTTTAACTATGGATTCGTCAAAAACAGGCTGGAACTATGGTAATATGGCCGATCCGGGAGCGGACCGATACAAACTGGAAAGAGTGGTAAGAATAAGCGATAATCTGGAACTGCCAATAGAAAACTTCTGGCAGACACATGTAACGCTGAGAGATGGTCTGGATCCGAAGTATGAAAACAATCTTCACTTTCTGGATAAAATTTCAGGATTAGAAAGATATACTTTATACTATAGTCCAATTAATAGGAATGTACCAAAAGTAGATTCATTTGGAGAGGTACCTTCAACATCTACAAAAGTGGTAGAATCTGTTCAGGTAAACTTTAATAAAGCCATCAACCCGAACACCTTTACATCGGCCAATATCACCTTGCTGCATCAGGGGAACAAAATTCCGTTTGATGACAGTCTGATCGGAAAAGTAAACGATTCTACTTATGTTTTAAATACTAAAACACTGGCGATTGCTTCAGGTTATTATGAATTAACGGTACAATGTGCCGGAATAAAAGACCTGGAAGATAATGAAGGTACAGAGGGAAAAAGCATTTCATGGATACAGATTATCGGCGAACTGGGAATTGTTCAGTTTAAAACCGATCAGATCGAAGCCCAGTCGGTAAACAGTGTTGAAATTCTGTTTAATAAACCCGTAAAACCGGTTCAGTTTACCAAAGAAAAACTGACGTTGAATGGTCAGACACCGGAAAATATTTCGATAGTAACCGAGGACAATCTGAAGTACACTATTGTAGGATTAAATGAATACAATAAAGAAAGCGGTGAATATGAACTTTCAGTCGATCTGCCAGCTGTAAAAGCAGAAGACAATACGGTTGGATTACTGGTTCAGTCGAAAAAATGGAAAGTCGATATCGTAATTCCTGAAGTAGATGCCTTTACACCAAAATACCAGGGAGCCGTACACAGTCAGAACGTTACAGATGTTTTGGTTACTTTAAACAAACCAGTTGAAGGTTTTGATAAAAACAGTATTACCTTGTTTAAAGGAAGCGTAAATCAAAATGCGGTTGTAACAGTAACCAAACAAGATGATCTGCAGTATCTGATTTCAGGTTTAGGAACGTATACACAAACCGAAGGAGGATACAAAATAGTAGTAGACCAGACCGGATTTAAAGATGCTTCGGGTAATTTTGGAACGGGCAGTGCGAGTACGATGTGGGAAGTAAAACTAGGAAAACCCTCGGCACCGTCTAATATGCATATTACACCAGACAGAGGAATTTCTGCGGCTGATAATATTACTTCAGGCACTGATTTGTCAATTGCCCTTACGACGAAAGGTAATAAACAAACTATCGAATTGTATGTGATAACCGCTGCCGGGAAAACACTGGTAAGCAGACAAAGTCAGGAAACCGCCAAAGAAGTTTTACTGCCAATAACAGGTTATACCGGTAAAAATACTTTTGAAGCCCTGGTATATGATGAGTCAGGAAACGCCAGCGATGCTGTTCGTATTGAGACTTATATTGATATCGTTGATTTAGATTGTACAGTAACGCCGTTGAGTATTAACAGTGATTGTTCCGAAACAGATGTTCTAAAAGTTCAGTTTGCCGATGAGATTACTGCTTCGGCATTTACCAAAGAGAATATCATTGTGAAGTCGGGTGGAATAGTGGTTTCTAATGAAGAGCTTACACTGACTAAAATATCAGATAAAGAATTTGAGATTGGAAACATTGAAAAGTATACCGGAACCCACTCATTTGGAATTGACCTGACCAAGCTAAACAAGAAATCAAGTGGTTTACAAGGAAAAGGAGTAGTGTACACCAATGTCGAAATTTCGGTAAACAATACTGCCGAAATCACGGGAGATGCTGTTATAACAGATGCGAATGTAACTACAACCTATACAGCAACTGAAGCTATGCAGAATTATGTATGGAATGTAACCGGAGGTGAGATTATCGCTGAAACGGATCATTCGGTTACCATCAAATGGACCGAACAGGGAGTTCAGACGCTTTGGCTGTATTATGTCACACCGGGTTCCTGCAGTAAAAGCACGTCACTGGAGGTAAAAGTAGATGCGTCATTATCTGTTGATTATCCAACTGAAGGTAAAAACGGTTTGATTCTGGCACCGGTACCTAACGACGGAGACTTTACCCTGACTTTAAATGGTAACGACGGACAGTTTATTTTAAATGTTTTTGATACCAGCGGAAAACTGGTTTACAAACAGGATAAACTCGAAATGGCATCAGGTTCAGGAAAAGAAATCAGAACACATTTAAGAACCGCAGGAATATATTATTTACTGCTCTATAATGCAGATGCGGCTTATAAAGCTAAGTTTATTGTTAAGTAAAGAGTGAATAGTAATTAGTAAAGAGTAATTAGTAAAGAGTAATTAGTAAAGAGTAATTAGTAAATAGTGAAAAGAAAAAAAGCTGTCTCAAAAGGACAGCTTTTTTTTTCGCTTCAGAGAAACAGGATATTTATAGAAAAGAATAGATTTTTACAATATAAAGCTCCGGAGGGGGCGGGAGAGGACGCAGTCTCTTTTTAATTAAAGTCCCTGTCTGATATCACTAAGGATTTCTTCTATTTTATCAACTTCATTTTTAGAAATATTATTTGAGGTATCCAAGGGATCAAAAGACACGGTTCCGCTGGCTTTTTTACCGCCTGTTTTTTTAAATAAATTCCAGGTTATTGAAATTGTATTATAAGCATATTTGGCAATTTGACCGGCCGCCGACCAAATAACTTCTAAGCGTGAATATGTACTATTGTTTTTTACAGCGGTTCCAAGATGCCTTATATTAGATTCAAAAGGGATCATATGGGTATTGGCATCTCTGGTTCCGGCAACCAGATTAGTGGAGTCTGTTCTTCCTCCTAATCCGGCACCTCTTATATGAAGCCATTCCCATCGCTGACCGCCCAATCGGTTTAAAAGCCAGGCATAGCCTGCTGCATTGGTATTGCCCATGCTTTTATACTGTCCGTCACCTCTGTCGCGTCCTACAGGCGTATTAGTGAATGTGGCAGTTTGAGGGGTCTGGATGTTTCCTAAAGTTTGATCCAGCTTGTTTCGGAGTTTTAGTTTTTCCTTTTTATGCAGTGCCTGATTAGTATAATTTTGTCCCATTATCTGCAACGGCCCTGATGCTTCACCGGCTACAGTGGCAGATTTTTTGTAGACCCTTACACCGCTTTTCTGGCCATCCAGTATTATATTATTAAAATAATGATTGTTAAGTGTCTTGTCACCGGGTACAATAGCAGGGTTTACTTCGGTCTCCATTTTGTGGGCACGTCCTTTTGCACCAAAACCACCCTTGTTCATTGGGAAAACCTGCACCAGCTCACTTTTAACTTTAGTGATTAGGAGACTATAGCCGTTTAATTTTCCAAGTAAAAGGTCTCTTTCTACAGTTTGGTTCCTTAAGGCCCTTCTTGGAGCAGGAGGCAGCTCGCGTATTTTTTTAATAGTCTCTCTTGCTCTTTTGCGAATTTCGGTAAATCTGGCTGAATACGTATTGATGAGATTAATGTCAGCGTCATCATCAAGCTGTTCTTTAACTTTTTTAATGTATTTATAAGCTGCCGCTATTTTTTGGGCGATAGTGTTTTTTATATCCAGATATTCTTTTGCAGGGTTCATTTCGTATTCAAGTCTCTGCCTTCTTCTGTTTTTTTGATGATTATTTTTGTCTTTTTTCGGAGGATTTTTGACTATTCCCAGCTGAATCACATGATGGGGCTGAGACACCTGAACAGACTGCATTTGTACAGGTTCCTGGTTCGATTGACTTTGATTTTTCGTTTTTTCATTTTCAGCAATATGCTTTTCAGACCGCTGTATAGTAGTGCTGGTATTAAAATTTACTATAGCCTGATAAGATTTTAACTGCTTGTGAGGAGCAGAATTGTGCGACAGAGATTTCGTAATACGATTGTCAGCTAACTGAACTGCTGAATTCCCAGTTGCCTTATTGGCTGCAGGATGGATTTTTTCTTCTTTAGAAACTCCTCTGTAAGTATTCATAATAACAGTAATGTAGATTAAAAATCAGGCTAGTATTAATTCACAGATTTTAATTTTTGCATAAGTAATTTATAAGCTTTTCCGTTTTTAGGCATTAATTCTTTAATTTTATTCTGAATCGTTATACCTTCGTTTAGAATATATTGTGCGTCTTCTTTATTGAGTTTAAGGTCGGGAACATTAAAACTAAAATTTAGCAGCCTCTGATAATCTTCACTTTCTGTATTTTTCAGCCCATGTGGAACTTGTAAAAGTGTTAACCAAAAATTTGTAATTCTTAATGAATTAATTTTGTTAACTCCTTTAGTATCTGGATTTTTATATTCTGCTACTTCTTTTCTGAATTTATCCCGCTCAGTCTTTTTAGGATTGTTCCAGGCTTCTTTTACATATGAATAATAGGTTCTTATGTAATTAAAAATTCTATATTGTTTTTCAGTCCAGGTAAAACCTTCTTTTTTGATTTTTTTTGTGTTACTGAATTTATCGAAATTCCCGCCTTCATAAGAATATGCCCTGTATTCAGTTTCATAACCAATTAAAGCGCCATTGCCTTTTTGTTTTCTGTGTTCATCAGCATCATGCTGAACTTCATGTTTTAAAGTCTCCTGTATTGATTTAGCAGACATTCCATCAGACATTACTAAAGTCATTCTTCCCGCTGTTTGTGTTCCCAATTGTCCTCTTGGTTCAAGATGTACACTTGAATTGTTATTGAGGTCGTCCCAATCATAATCGGCAGCACCACTTTGTAATTCGCTTCCAAACAATGCATGAGTAGTAACAGGATTTTTCATAGCTGTGATGACCCTGGCATTGCTGTCTCCGGTCTCACTTAAAATATCTATAGGAGTCATAGGCATTAAAACCCATTCAGATGAATTTTTTAATCTTAAATCCTCATTTTGTGCCCGCCCATTTTGCGCTATCTGTATAACGCGATTTTTATATGTAAGATTTTTTGCTACAGCTGCATCGTGAAGCTGTTTTCTGTAATGACTGCCATATACCCTGAGCATAGTAACAATGATTGCTGTACCCACAGCGGCAAGAGGAGATATAAAGTTTGTAAGCATTGCAGCTGTAATACCAAAGTATGCCGCTATGGCTTGTTTACTCGGTTTTACATTAAGATAAGAAGCAATAAGGTTTAAGGTGTCTTTTATTGTAAATTGAATTAAATCAGGAGCTTTAGACATCAATTGGACATTTTCTGCGGACATTTTCTGAATAGTTCCTGAATGTTCGGAGGGTGTCTTTTTATCGGAAATATTCATAGCCTTGAGCCCCATAACATCAGCTTCCTTTTCTAAACCTTTATCATCATTTACATTTACTTTTCCTTTCATCTGCAAAGTTGGTTTTACACGACCCTGTTTTTGCTGTACGACATGCCAGGCTTCATGCGGCAGGTGTTTTTCCTGCCCCGAAGCAATATGAATATTGGTTCCCTGTGCATAAGCATGAGCGTTAAGCTGTGCTGGTTTACCCGAATTGTAATGTACTTTGACATCGTCCATAGAATGGCCGGACAGATTTTCTATTCCGGATTTTAAATTATCGGGCAGACCGGTATTATTTGCCTTTTTTTGTAAAACAGAGGCGGGGCGGTTATCCTGAAGTTCGGCTGCCTTATTCTGAATAACCCCGCTACCCGAATTAGCCGCAGCTGATTCGGTTTTGGACTGGTCTGTTATTTTTTGATACTGCTGCATAATAGAATCTTTTCGATGTAAAAATTATTCTTTACTTACCTGATTGTAAAATGTTGCTATCTGCGAAATATTGGGATGTTATTGTATCACTTTTGCTGTAACACCATTTGGGGCAGATTTTTTCCAGGTTTCATGGAAAGATTTTTTTTCACGGCCATACATAGCAAAGTACCACATATTTTCAAGCTGGTTTTCATAGTAACCTGTAACAGTACCTAATTTTACAGCATATTTCATGTATCCTCTGCCTAATCTTAAAAGCCGTTCGTAGCGCCATTCATCATTGTGTTTTTCATATTGTGCCGTATGATCTCTAAATACATTTACATTTCCTGCTGCCACAATTTCTTTATAATCTTTTTCGAGCTGCTGAAGGATGATATCAACGGCAATAGCCATTCTGTTATAGTTTTCTAAGGTGACATAGTCGCCGCCGCTTTTGGCAACAACCCCTGCCCAGTGTTCTCCCCATTGCATATGGGTGCGTTTTTCAGAGAAAAGACCATGTACGGTTGTTATTTCATTCCATAATTTTTGCATTAAACCTGTCGGGGGTACTGTTGTTCTTGCAAAAATTCCAAACCCTTCACCAACATCCGGATCTGCATTTTTATCAGCACCTATATTTTCGGGATTCTGCCCTCCAAGAGCCGTATTTAATGCTGCATCTCTTTGATTTCTCTGAGGCAGATTCGTAATTACGGCAGCACCCGCCATTCCGTTTAAAAGTTCTATTTTTTGTACATCGACCCTTAGGATCTTATTAGCAAAATCCCCGCATTCACTGGATGAAAGCAAATCCGGAGCAATCACAGGGCTGACCTGATACAGAGGTATACCAAACGGGTTCCACATACTGGGAAGTGTAATACGGCCTGATCCTGATCTTAATCTGAGAGGAGCATTTGCTGCAGTCAAAGCCCGATTACTCACAGCTACTATTCCGGGGGTTGCAAAAAACGATTTTGATTCGGCTCCTTCCGCATTTGGGACCGCCATATCATAGTTGTCAGATACTTTCATATCCGGGGCATCTTTATAGACTTTCGAAGTCTTCATATCGTAGGTCATCGTAGAAGCATTATCATCTTTTGTTTTTTCTACTTCCTGTTTCTGAAATTCGAATTCTGGGGCAGCATCACCTCTTCCTTTGCCATATCCGCGAATTAAACCTTTTTTCATATCCGTATACCTCTGAATCACGGAATCATTTGCTTCCTGTTTGACTGGGAAATGGGACTTAGAGGAGCATAAATTATCTGATTTCATCTGCAAAGCTTTTGCCCCCATAACATCAGCTTCTTTTTCTAAACCTTTATCATCATTTATATTCACTTTTCCTTTCATTTGCAGGGTAGGTTTTACACGTCCCTGTTTTTGTTGTACGACATGCCAGGCTTCATGCGGAAGGTGTTTTTCCTGCCCTGAAGCAATATGAATATTGGTTCCCTGTGCATAGGCATGAGCGTTAAGCTGTGCCGGTTTACCAGAATTGTAATGTACTTTGACATCGTCCATAGAATGACCGGACAGATTTTCTATTCCGGATTTTAAATTATCGGGCAGACCGGTATTGTTTGCCTTTTTTTGTAAAACAGAGGCAGGGCGGTTGTCTGCAAGTACAGCTGCTTTGCTTTGTGCCGTTTTTTCGGCTGAGCTGAAAACAGCTGATACCTGTCCTTTTTTAGATGTTTCATTATAGTTATTCATACTATTGAAATAAATGGATAAGCTGACTACGGAATTATTTTAAAGGCTTTGATTTGTTTATTGGCCTGCCGTTTTCCGACAGGAGTTTTTTATTTTATCTTCGATTTTTATGCCTTCTTTCATTACTATTTTTTTTGTTCCACCATGTGATCACCAACTAAAACAGGCAGCTCTTTGTATTCTTTATTGAATTCTTTTCGGGTTATTAATACATAGTTTTTAATACCGTCGTGCTGTAGTTCTTTTTTGATGTCCTTAACATGGTCATAACCTATTTTCCAGACACCAACCCTGTTGTGTGCAAAATTGGCTGCATTGTCCATTTCATAAGACCTTAACTTACTGGTATCCGTCCTTTTTGCACCACCTATTGTTGCAGCATACCTATTAAGATCGTTAATTTTAGAACCGAAAACTTCGAAAGAGTTTAAGAAATCGTCTGAGATTAATTGTTTAAGGGGATGTTTTTTCCAGATTTCGGCCAAATCAAGAAACAACTTTACAGTTTCCGGCAGCAGCTTATGGATTTGTGTAATTTGGTCTGTAACGAATTGGGGAAGCGTCCTGGACTCTTCATTATGTGTGTAAGCTTCGGCTAACCTGTTTGCTTCAAGAGTGTGGGTTTTGCAGGCTACCAGGAAGGTTTGTAAATCCCTTTTTAAACCCGTTAAATCTTCTTCAGACAATTTTTCAGCAGTCGATTCAGTCCATGCTTCCTTAAACTCATTTTTGGCATCATAAACATATTGAATACTTTCCGCTATCCTTAAATACAAAGCATCTCCCGGGATTCTTGGATCTTCAGGAGTGTTTTTTACATCATTTTCCTGGGATGATTTCGTTTCTCTGATTCGAAAATTATCTTCTGTCCAATATCCGCCTCCGACTTCTCTTGCTGCTAATTCCTTTTCCTGCGGTCGTCTTGCTTCGCTTTCGGAATGATGTTCACCCACAACATTTAGTTTTCCTGCCTCTAGTTTTTGGAGCTGAAATACAGTTGAAGCAGCAGCCTGGTCTTTTTTCTGTGATGGTACAGTCTGCTTGGGTCTGTTGTCCACTAACTGAAAAACAGATGCGGCATTGCCCTGCTTTTTTGAAATAGCATTTGCTGCGGATTGACTTGTGTTATCCTGCCTGATATCAGCGTGTGTGTTCATACTTTTTTTAGGTTTGGGTATTGGCTGTATTTAATTAAAAAATAATTTTTGAAAGGGAAACCCTTTACAATTTAGGTATCAAAAAAAAGCTGGTTTTTACACTTTAATAAATGGCTTATTAATCAGCTTGCTGGTCATTTTGCAGCTCTTTTTTCTTGTATCTGCTTTATTTTTTCAGCTCTTTTGGCGGCTCTTTTTCCGTCTTTTTTTGCTCGGGCCTCTGCATGCTGTTTACTTTTTACTGGTCCATGACCCGGGTCTTTTCTGGCCATTCCCGTGCCTGAAGCTTTTTTAGGATGATCTGCCAGTTGTACTACATTTGTTAGATTACCAGATATTGTATCTCCCATTTTTCTCTGTAAAACAGATTTTGGACGGTTATCCGCAATTACCTTCGAATTGTTATCATTACTCTTGTTTTGAATAACAGAATTAGCAGCTGTACTGCTTTTATTTTCTTTTGAATTTTCTAGTTGCTGATACATATTTAAAATCTTTTATTGGTTATCTTTTAACAGAACTTCCGAAGTGTTGTTATTCCCGTTAGCCGCTGTAACCGCTGACTGGTTTTCCGATGTTTTTTGGTGTTGTAGTGCCATCTTCAGAAGGTTTTAAATACTATTTTTTTCCCTGCACCATTTTTATTAACCTATAACTCATAGCTCATACCCCATAATTAAGTCTCCAGCAGCGTAACCTCTACAGGTCCTAAGGCACCTGAATAATCAATAGAAGAACAAAACGGATGATTTTTAATAAGCAGTTTTAAATATTCAAGTTCGGGGTCTAAGTAAGGAAGATCTATTTTTTTGCCCGTAATAAGTCTGACAAGATAGTGGTTGTGTAAAGGTTTTATTTTGAAAAGCGGCTGATGAACCGCCTGAAATACGTTTTCCATATCCAGAATAAAATCAGCCTTAGAGATGGAATTGGTGAACTTGTTGTCGTATTTTTTTAATAATAAGGCAATATGAAGTTCAATGCGTTCTATAATTTCTTCAAAAGAGCGATGATCGGTTTTAGCAACCAGAAAAAGACTTTTGGTAGTGATTAAATAACCGTTAATGACCAGTTCATTTTCTTTAATAAAATGATTCAGCGTCATGGCAATTACGGTATTACGATAGTTGAAATCATAATGTTTTTTCCAGCTTCCCAGTTTGAGTTCGGCCAGATGTGTATGCAGGTGTTTTTTAGAAATCATGGAAGTTGATTTTTCTTCAGTCTTTTTCATATCAGTTCATTTGGGTCACGGTTAAGGTTCGGTTTTCTTTCCTGAATTCACGTCTGATACCGTCCAGTAAATCACGCTGATTTACGATGGTTTCATTTTTCTGAATGGCTTTTAAAGCGCAGTATCGCAGCACATTGATAATGGCACCGCCTGCGAGTTCATATTTTTCGGCTATTTCTTCAAGGTTAATGGCAGGGTCTAACTGGCATTTTCCTGAAAAAGCATTTTCCCACAACTGCATTCTTTCTTCGGCTTTTGGCATCGTAAAATGAATCATCGACTGAAATCTTCTGGAGAAAGCTTCGTCCATGTTTTCCTTTAAATTAGAAGCCAGTATTACTACACCCGGGAAATCTTCAATCCGCTGGAGTAAATATCCTGTCTGCTGGTTGGCATGACGATCGTTGGACGACGAGGTCTGGGTTCTTTTTCCAAAAAGTGAATCGGCTTCATCAAAAAACAAAATCCAGTCCTTGTGTTGTGCTGTATCAAATATTTTAGAAAGGTTTTTTTCGGTTTCCCCAATATATTTAGATACAATCATCGAGAGATCAACACGGTATACTTCACGATTGGTACTTTTGCCTAATAAAGTAGCCGTAAGTGTTTTTCCGGTTCCAGGCGGGCCGTAAAACAAGGTTCGGTAACCCGGTTTTATTTTGCTGTCGAGCCCCCAGTCGGTCATTAAAACAGCACCGAATTTCAGCCAGGCTTCAATTTCCATAACCTGCTGCATTACATGCTCTTCAAGAACCAGATCAGGCCAGTCCATTTTGGTTGAAATCTGCTGTGCCGGAAAGGAGACACTATGTTCCAGACGGGGCAGGGTACCGCTTAAAAAAAACTGCAGCCAGCGTTCGTTAATCGAAATTCCCTGATTCAGCAGCGGAATATTGGATTCTGAAGCATCTAAAAGCAAGACCTGTTCTTTTAGTAAAATATTGGAAGAACTCAGTACATTGAGCATGTCCATAAGCAGTTCCGGATTAACAGCGGTTACCAGAAAAGAAAAAGTCTGTCCGGTAGGAATAAAACCGCTGTGGTTTTTGCCCACAAGACCGCCAAATTCAGTAAAGCCGCGGTCGTACATGGCATTTTTGCTGAAAAAAATATCCAGTATTTCCGGTCGGATCTGAGGAGCTGTTATCAGGGCAAGACAAAGGCGTTCGTACAGGTTCAGGTTCCATTCTTCCAGTTTTTGATAGTACGCAGCTATAGGAGATTCTGATTCCGGATCGGTTTCCGGTTCCGGCAGCGGAATATCCTGCCAGCGGTTTTCATGGCCTTCCTGAAGCAGATAACTGCAGATGACCTGATCGATCACTTTTTGCAGCCAGTCCATTTCATCATACAGCGCTTTTATATTGGCATTAGTTTCCATAAGTATCAAATAATTTCTCAACGTCGTCTAAACTGGCATCCGTCCATTTAAAATAAAGCAGTGCCGTATTAGCATTTAGTTCATTGGACTGCAGCATGTCCAGAAAATGTCCCTGCGGATTTTGAATGATATTCTGAGAGTTGTAATCAATATCGCTGTCAAAGGATTCAAATAAATCTTTGGTCCATTCGGCTGTATGAGTATTCCTGGCAATAAAATCACTAATGAAGTAAGACAGTTTTTCGTCCTGCACCGTTAGTTTTTTGGCCCTGAAATAAGCCGGTTTTCTTTTGGTTTCCCTGTGGTAATACAAAATGTCTTTAGACTGTATCGTCTTGGTACTGGCATGCCCAAAAATATCGACAAGTCCAAAATTTTCCGTTTCGCTCGCCAGTTCCAGTTCGGCATTGGCATCACCGGCAACAGCCAGTGTAGTACTTGCCGGGGCAGCACTTTCGGTTACGACATAAAGTTCACGAAAGGAATACACCGATTGTGTAAGCTTTATAATTAAGGACTGCTGAATTTCGTTCCAGTTATTTATTTTAACAGATTCCGGATCTTCGGCCTTAAATATAAAACTTCCTTTATGGGCAAAACCCAGTATTTGTTTACTAAACTCAAACTGTCCGTCAATGGCGGCATTTCCATGTCCGCGGCCCGAATAAGGTTTTGAAATCCCGTCGCTGAAATTCCAGGCAGCCGCATTCTGAGCTATAGGACTGCTGATATCAATATCCAGTCTGCTGATAACCGAATTTCGGTATAAGTTTCCCAAAAGGATTATTTCGCCGTTTTTGATCTGAAAATAATCTCCCGGAAACAGGTTTTGATTTAGCGGTTTTGTAGGTATAAATCCTCCTGTTTTTAAGTAAAACTGCCTGTAAAAATTTCTGTAAACACGATCCATAAACTTAAAAATTAGTGGTGATAAGTCCGCTGTAAAAAGGAATTCTGCAGCGGACTTTTATAATTTTCAGGAAGCCAGTGCTGCTGCGTTTGCGGCTGCCAGTCCGGCCTGTAACGATTTCAGTTTAACCTGAGATTTACTTAAATTGGTAGTGGCAATATTAAGCTGTCTGGAAGTCTGGTCGTTAGCCACTTTTGCTTTTTCGTAAGCTACTTTCGAATCGTCGTAAGCCTGATAAAGCAGTCCTCTGATTGAATTTGTAGACGAAGGCTTTGCCGGCAGCGGATGATCACTGCTTCTTTCTCCTGTTAAAGAAGTATATAGTTTATTGGCCTGATCAGACTCTAAAGTAACGGCTGCTTCAGCTTCCAGTACAGAAGTTTCGGCTGCCAGCGTAGCTTTTAAGGCAATCAAAGTCAGCGCAATGGCATTGTTGGCATCTGATCCTGCCGAAGCCAGTTTAGCCACCAGGTCATCTGAAATAAGCGGATTTAAAGCTTTTTTACGGGTTACCAGATTAGACAGTTTGTTTAGTATTTCTACCGCATAAATCAGTTTATTGATCAGTTCGCTGATGTCTGTAGATACCATTAACGAAGCCTCTGAAGCCTCTGCCATCGTACTAAAAGCATTTTTTGAGTTATAAGCCAGATCGTGCGCATTCTGGATTACCTGATCGATCAGGTTTTTATTGTTTAAGGCATGTACACGATTGTTTTCGGCCGTAACCAGATACCCCTGATATTTTTGTGATTTTTCGGTAAGGGAAGTCACGATTACCTGCTGCTGCTGGATCTCGGCCGTAACATCAATTACCTGATTGGTCAAAGCATCAATTTCTGATTTTTTCTTTTCGGTAATCCCGTATTTCTTTGAAACCGGGATTGGAGTTAATATTTGTGCTTCCATGTTTTTATACTTTTAGATTAGTTGTTGTGGGTAAGTTCAGTTGAGGAAAAAGTCACCGTATTTGTATTTTCCCAATCCGAAAGGCTGTTGGTATATTTGCTTTTGCTGATTTCGTTTCCGTTGAAGAATGACAGAACCACCGGAATGTATTTTTTCTTTTCAATCAGCGGGTTTCCGAAATTATCTGTGGTTGTAGGCTCAATTTTGATATCGTATTTCAAATGGTTCTCTGCTTTTTCTCCTTTTGCCCCTTTTTCTTCTTTTTTAGAAGGACTGGCGGAGATATAGTTTCCGGCAGGGATATTTTCGGCGAGACTCAGGTTAAAGAAAAAGGCTTTGTTGTTTTTAATAGGTGCAGGGAAACTTTCTTCTACCTTTTTTAATTCAGTTTTCACTCTTACCTGCTGTTCTTTAGCAATAGCAAGTCTGGCTTTTGCTTCGGTAAGTGCCGTTTTAAAATGAGTTAGTTTTTGTTTGGCTGCATCCGTTTCAGCAGGGTTTTTCGTTTTAGAAGATTCGCCGCTCAGCTGCGCAATCTCGGTATTTAAATTGGCAATTTCCTCATTTAAATAACTGATTTCTTCCTCGTAAATGGTAAGTTCTTCTTCTAATTCCAGTACTTCGATTCGTTCTTCGATGGTGTTTAACTCTACGTCGGTAAGCAGATCATCCGGATAAGGAAGCAGGATAAAGCGGTGGTCAATCAATGACGGCTTGATCGTATCATCTTTTTTCACTGTAAAAGTATACTCATTCGAAGGTGTTTTTTGGGTGTCGTAGTCTTCTTCGTGTGAAGGAGATTTTGCACGTGCGATGCCTGTGGCTTCGTTTAAGGTCTGTGTCAATCTAAAGGACTCTGAAGCAACAGATAAATACTCATCAAAAGTGTTGATTTCTTTTTTATAGTCTTCTGTGAAGATAATCAGTAAAAAAGCCACGTATTTTTCTCCCAGTGTCAAAGCTTCATTATCAGAATCCAGCACACTGCTCAGACTGATAACAGCTTTGCCTTCTGTTTCTCCTGCTTTTTCGGACACATTTACAAACTGCGAAGGATTGCTTAACAGATCTTCGGCTGTTGAAGTGGTAAACAAGGCTTTTTTGCTTTCTTTTACAATAATGATATTGTAGCTTTTTACCGGATTTTTTGCTTTTGCGTTTTGTACAGACAGATCAGTATCGGAGAACGGGCTTTTAAAATAATCAAAAGACACGGTAAAAGAACCTTTTGGAGAAGGGTCGAAAGGTTTGGGAACTTCTACTTTTATATTCTGATTGAATTTTTTGTTATTAATGCTGTAGGCTTCTTTGGAAGCTTCGTACTCTACTTTACTGCATTTTATGGCGCCTTCGGCACTGCGTGTTGTAATACTGGCTTGTGCTTTGGTATCATTATCAGCCGTAAGGATGGCTGTAATAGCAGTTAAGTCGGCTGTAGTTACCTGAAGCAGGCTGTTTACAGAATCATTGGTTACTTTGGCACCGTCTGCAACCGTAGTCGAAGGTACTTCGGCCACTGTTGCCGAGGCTTCCATAGCATGCTGCGAAGTAAGTTCGGCATGATAAGCCGTTTTGTTCATAAGGTTGTACGCATCAAGCCCCTGCTGATAAATCTGTGAACCGTAATCTGCAGCATTAACAATACTAAAAATACTGCCTACATCACTGGCTAGACGTACAATGGCATTGGCCGCAATCTGAATATTTGAAGCACAAACCGCCATATTGGTAACAGACTGCCCAACAAAGGTTTTCTGCTGATTGGCAGTTAACAGTAAATTGTCGGACATGTTTTTATTCTTTACAACCACATTGTTGATATGCTGTTTGCTTTGGTACATTTTTGATGCGGCATCAAGTTTTTCACTTGCAATAATCTCGGCACCCTCTGCATAATACAGGGTAAACATAGAAGCACTTAATTGTGCATCCAGCTGCTTTTTACTCAGCTGCTGACTTTCTAATGAAGCTAAAACACTAGAATGTAAATTTTCATTGTAGGTGTTCATAATGGTTCTTTTTATTGATTAATTACTTATTGCGATAGTCGGTTTATTTTTAATACGGCCAGTTTACATGTATCGGTTTGGACATCCAGGGATATTTTATAATGGAAAAGGCAAAAGGGGATTTGTTCAGTAAAATATCGTAGGCTCTTTTATCAACGGTAAGTTCCCATCGTTCTTCCTGTTCAGCAAGTAGTCCGTCGCGAACGAGCCAGTTTCCCCTAAAGCCATCTATCGAAGTCATGCCTATTGCGTCCCAGTAAGCTATAGCGGCCTGCATCATGCCATTAATAAGTTCTTGTTCTTCGATAGTTATTTCTATTTCATCGGGAACAGGCTGGGAAAGGGGAAGCCCGCACAAAACTTTATTTAAAGGCAGATAGTTTTCCTCCGTTACTGTTAATCCGGTAACCACGTATTGCAGGTACTGTGTGGCTTTTATCTGGTCTTCCGGTCTTTTAAATACACCGTCGCTCACCAGATTAAGTCTTTCCAGAAGCATGGGATAATAACTGCTTAGAATAACCATTCCTGCATTTCGTACTGCAACCCCTTCTCTTAAATGGGTTTTGGTTTTTATTGTATCTCTGACAGCACCGTTTTTGGATGTATTTTCCATAATTTTTGGGATTTTTAACGTTCGTTTTTCGGTTTTTACAATTTCCCTGAAGCTCAACTGCAGCGAGGGTGGAAACTGATAAATATATTTTTCAATGTCCATCAGGAAGCTTTTTTTGGAAATCCCTTTTTGGGTTACGATATCCCAGATTAATTCGTTCCAGATATTATTGATGGTAATTAAGCGCCAGTTGTCATTGGCCGCCGCTTTAAGCACTTTTCTTAATAAAAGCGTCTGTATTTCTTTGGAAGAAATGCCGTTTATGGTAATCCTTCCGAGTGTATGATGAAACTTTTCGAGAATTTTTAAATACGATTCCCTGCTTTGATCCTGTTGATTAACCGCAGCACAGAGCGTATTAAAAACAATAGTACGGCTTAGCCAGTCGGTCTGTGCTTCAGTTATAAACTCTTTTCTCAGAATCTGAAAGAAGAGTTTTGAGTCAGCTGCTATCATTTCGTTCAGTAAATCGGCGGGCTTATATTCTCCTAAAAGAACCAGTTCCGGCGGAATTTGTCTGAGGCAGATCATCATCACAAACCATTCGTATTTTTCTTCGGCCGTGAGTGCGATGCCTGCAAATAGGTTTTCTGCTTTCTGGGTTTGAAAAATAACTTCATATTCAGGATTGTCTGAATCCGCATCTTCAATAAGCTCTTCTGTTTCATCCGGGTTTTCTGCCGAATAAAACTCCAGCTGCAGTTCTTCTTCTCTTTTTAAATAGTTTTCATAGTTATACCGGATTTCTTCCTGTGCTTTTGTTTCATTTAGATGCTGATAAGCTTCGGGAACCTGATTTTTAAGATAGAAGAGAAAAGCTTTGTCGAGCAGTTTCTGAAAAGGTACAGCACTGCCTTTGTAAGCGGTATAGTTTAAAATTGTTTTCCAGAATATTTCATTCAGTTCGAGACTGATTTTGACTCTTGAAACCGATTTAGACCATTGTACCACATAATCAGTCTGTTCTTTAATCCAGTTGTTTTTTAAGGTTTTACTGTTTTTTAGAAAATATTCTAAAATAGTTTCACTTTCCTTTTTGCCTTCTTTTCGTAATGCTGTAAATTTAGGATCATCAAAATGTGCCGTTAATACATTTGCCAGCGGTGACTGTGCCCGTCCGGATGTATTCTGCATGAGCAGAGCGAGTTCGATAATATCGATCGAATTGTTGTTTTTGAGCTGCAGCAGGAAGCTTTTTTTAATGGTAATACCAAAACACTGAATGCGTCTGGACTGTAACAGTCTGGTAATAAACCTGAAAAAATCATGGTGCTGGCCATTGGATGTTTTTTTAGAAAGCTGTACCAGTACGGTTTCCAGAAATACAGACGAGTTATGCTCCGGATGCAGCAAAATTTCCTGAATACTGAACCATAATAAATCATCGGTAAGGAGCTCTTCGTGCAGGTCATATTTTTCTTTGGCGTTTAATATTTCATAAACAATCTGAACTGTCTGTACAAGTCTGGTTTTTTTATAATTGGCGGTTTTAATAATTAATTGTAAAAGCTCACGGTTCAGAATCAGCGGAATAAGGGCTTTTATAAATTCTTTGTTTTCATAGGAAAGCAGGACTTCAAAAGCCGTTTTAGGATGCAGGTGAATGTTTTTGATCAGTGATCGCTGCAATTCTTTAAAAACGGTATTTTTGGCCGCACTTTTCTGCAGTTCAGCTTCGAGTTTTACAACCAGATTTTTAAAATGTACGGCCGGATAATCAGAATGGTTTTTATCGATTTCCTGACAGTACAGGCTGTTTAAACGTTCGTATATAATAACAGTATGGTTGTTTTTTACTGCTGCCGGAATTTGAGCGGTAGTCAGCATTCCTAATAGTTTTTCAGTTTCAATATTGCTTTTTCGGCTTAATTCGGCAATACAGTGTCTCAAAAGAGCATGGTGTCCTGCATTTGTATTACGGATCAGGTTAGCAATTGCGGTCTGCCATAAAAATTTCGGGTTTACTTTTAGTTTTAAAACCGTACTTAGTCTAGTCAGATACGTAATGGTAGTAATAAGCAGGGCAGAAGCACGGGTACTGATTACAGCCAGGATAATTTGTACTGTTGTATCTTCCAGATCTTCAATAACAGCCGTAAATTCGTTTTCCTTTTGAATCAGCCGGTTTATGAGCGCTTTAAATTTTATTGGGTTTTCGGTATGTAAAGCGGCAATGAGTTCGTTTAGAATATTGCGTTGTGTTTTTGTTTTTCTTTCGTTTTTGTTTTCAAATAATTTTTCAAGAAGTTTCCAGTAATCGGTATTTTTCTGAATGGTAAAATGTTCCTTTTTACTGTCTTCAAATTCCTGTGTCAGCATTCTTAACGAATAGATAAAATCGTTGTTCCGGGTAGTATTATCGGATATTTTGACTACCGTATTTTCGATAAGTACAATCAGTTCGGCATAAGCAATATTGTAATGATTGGCCATCTGCAGGATACTGCTTTTCATAAAGGCTGTTTTATTAAACAGCGTTCCCCGTTCCAGCAGTAAAAAGTTAAGAATAAAGAAATACAGGTTCTTTTTAAAGCCTGCCGTACTGGTTTGTATGATGGTTTCTTTTACCTGAAGATTAGTAATAATCGAACTGAACTCAATAATGGTGTCGCTGTTGTTAGGTTCAAGGGCAGCGATAATTTTATTGACGTTTCTTTCGTCAAACTGCCAGGCAATTCTTTTACGTACCTGTTCCTGTCTGATGCCTTCCTGTTTGATAATAGCGATAATTTCAGAAAGGTTGTTCTGAAGGAGTTCTGCCATAAGATGATTGACAGATCCTTCTTTATTCTGATAACTCCATGGCAGATATCCTTCGGTCAGGAATACGGTCAGATTTTCGAGAATGGATTTTTCTTTATTGTAAACCGATATTAAGTTTTGTTTCTGACTGTTCTGATAAATAATCAGTTCGGCTATTTTATCCCGTAACTGCGTGCGTATTTTGGTACTCAGATCAAATTCAAGGTCATGATAATCGCAGGCTCCCAGATCTAGTTCCAGCGACTGAATTCTCCAGCTTTGTTCCGGCGGACAAAGTTCGTTAAAGACTGCTGCGACTTCACCCGGCAGTGAAATTTTGCTCCAGCTGCTCAAACGTTCCTGCAGTCTGTACCCTTCTTCTTTTTGGTCAAAAGTAGTGTTCCATTTCAGGCTCGATACAATATGGCGGTTAATTTCTTCCATTTCTTGATGCTAAAATGCTGGTTAAACTGTTAATTAGGTTCAGGGCTGTTTCGGCCGGGTTTATCATAGCGGTTCTGGCCGCAGGTGCTAAGGCTGCGCTTTCTTCTTTGCTGTAAAGCGGCAGCATTAGCGTTTTGTGTCTCAGGCTTTCATGCCAGTACATGTATTTGGGTATAAGATCTTCCAGCTGAGTGCTGTTTAAAAAAAGGCATTCGCAGCTTATGTTTACCGGAAGGTTGGTTTTCAGGAACTGCTGTAATCGTTTTTTGAATTCAGCGGTCTGCATTGCCGGAATAAAATCCGGAAACAGGAACAGCATATTTTTTCTAAAAATCCCCGAATCAAGGGTGATACTGCCGCCGCCAGTTGCAATTTTAATTCTGAACGAATAGGTGGACTGACTGGTTTTGGTGTAATCAATGGTGTTTTCCAGAGGCATAGAGCCAAATGAAAACGGATACTGATTATCTGCAAAAGACAAATATCCCTGTTCAAAGGCATTGTCCAGAACGGCCTGGCTGCTGGTATTTAAAAGGTAATTTAAATTGGATACGGCCTCAAAATCGATATTCTGAATGCTGTAAAAACTGTAATTTACCTGATTGGGTTTTATGATGTCCAGATCAAACTCCAGTTGTTTTAAGAGCAGTACAGTTTCAATCCCAACAGTTCCGTTTCTTTTTTCGGTAAACCATAAGCACTCCCGGACAACAAGGTATTCATTTTGGTTAAGCGGGTTTAAAGTACTGTTTCGCAATACTTCCAGTCTGGCATTTATAAAATTGGAATATATATTTTTTAAACCAAACAACAGACTCAATTTTAATTCGATACCCGAAAAATTGTTATAATCGGCAGCATGCAGTTTTTCCTTTTTATTGATTTGTTCCGATTTAAAAATAAAATCAGTCGTGTTTTCATTAATAAACTGAAAGTGTTTTTCCTTAATTTTTGGCAGGCTTACATCAAGTATTCCGCTGCTGTCGGTATGCACTTTGGCCGCGCTGATAAAGTTATAGGCTTTCTGGCGGTTATAAGACAGTGATCCCAGGTTTTGCAGATACAGGCTTTTTACAATAATCTGGTCTTTTCTTTTTTCACCGGTATAAACGGTATCGTCAATAAAAACATCCATTACTTTTGGTGATTCACCGTGTCTGGCCAGTAAATGATCCAGTAAATGATTACGGCGGTCCAGATTTACATTTTCCTGTTCCATTATTTTCATCAGACCAAAAATGTACGGGTTGTACGGATCCTGCTGGTATTCAAGCCAGCTTTTTTCTTTGGATTCTACTGAAGAATTATTAGTATAACCAAAATCAAACGTTTTATAGTCTTTTAATAAAGGTTTAATATGAGGCACAGTATAGAGTGACTGATAGAAATAACTGGGTGCAAACATTTGATACGGTACCGGATACTGCAGATGATCCTGTTCGTATTTGTCTTTTAAGGCATAAAAAGAAGCTTCGTCTGAAGGTGCGCCCGATAACGAATTTTTAAAAGAAAAAAGCTTTGAAACATTGGCCAGCTGCGAAAACTGATTGGCCAGTATCTGATCAAACAAGGTCAGATAACCTTTTAACTGACGGGATTGTGCCACTTGTACCGGACTGGACTGGTCTTTGATTGTATCGGCCCCGATACCATACTGTTCCGGAAAAGTATTCTGGATAGAGTAGTAGGTGTTAATATCCCTGAAAGTACTTTTGGGAAGTTTGCTCGCATCGTTTTTGTTTAAAACTGCCGTGGTTTCTTCAAAATTGTCGTCGTTTATTTTTAAAGGGCCAAAAGCATCAAAGGCAAGCTCTTTTCCGCTGTAACTTAAAACCAGTTTTTTACTCTGGTAAGAACCCAGTATATCAATGTTTATAATCTGGTTTACTGCCGACTGAAGGGTCTGTGTTGTTTTTCCGTCCTGATAAAGCTGTAAACCGGAAATAGCAGCCACGTCGCTCACAGAATCAATAACCGGAACCAGATCAATAGCCTGTATGCTGTTTTTCTTGTCCGTTAAGGCAGCTGTCAAAATCCAGCCGTTGGCAAGATTTGGGCCGTCAAATATTTCGGCAGCATTATAACCTAAGGCATTCAGGGTATCGTAGCCCTGCTGGTTTACAGCTGAAAAAATAAACGTACGTATTTTGTCCTGCAGTTCCAGTAAAACTTCATAAGGTTCTTTACGCTGCTGCAATTCGATTTTACCGCTTATCTGGCAGTTTACCGGCTCCATGGCAGCAGGCATATTAAAGAGTTCTCCCAGATTACGGCTTTTGTTTAAATAGTAAAAGGCTTCTCTGCAGATAGCAGTACGTTGATTAACATCTGTAATATCGGGATTGATATACAAATACACCTGATATACCCTGCTGAAAAGCGGCAGGTTACCGGCATAACAGACGATTTCAATATTTACGATATCTTCTATTGCATCAAGCAGGTATTTTTTATAATCGTTAACGGTGCAGGGAGCAGTGGTAAAGATTTCAGAAGGCTGATAAAACTGGTCAGCAAAATCGATCTGTCCATTAGCATTCGTCAGGATATCCGGAATACTAAAATCAGTACAATACCCCAGTTCTGTAAGGGCGTAACAAAACTGGTCCAAAATAGTAATCCCGGGATCACTCGGGTTAAAATTGGTCCATTCTTTTCCTATATGCGTCTGGATATAAGCAAGCGCTTTCTCTTTCAGGGTCGTAAAATCCTGATGCGGAGGAAGCTGGTTCTTTACTATATAATTGATTATATCCATTGCCGTTTTTAAATAATGATAAGATGTTCTGGTGCCGAAACTAATAAGGTCGCCGGGCCATAAGCCTTAAGCGTGGTGGTATTGCTTTTACAAGCGGTCATATTTTTCGTTTCCGTATTGATAAAATAACTGGAAAACGTTACATTGTTTACAACCGCTACGCCATCAATGTCCTGTATAAAAGAACTTACTTTGGCATTGGTAAGCGGTTTACCTATTTTGGTCTGCTTCTGACTGCTGTTGATCCACGGTGATATATAGACTTTTAAGGCCTGATTTACATTTTTTTGTATGAGTGTGGGCTGATAACCGCTTTCTATTTCTATCTGTACTGAAATAACGACATATTCCAGATTAAAATTCAAAACAGTAATGGGAGAAAAAGGTGAGGCGTTCTGGCTTAAAAAGAGTTGTATGTCACTTTCGGTACAATTGGTCACCAGCGGCAGAAAAGCATTGCTTTCGTTTTCAGAAGCCACTTCTTTTACCAGATACACATTACAGCTGTTGTCGGATTTTTTGTGTACCACTTTTACATAATAGATATCGTCAAAATTTTCCGTGATAAGCGTGTAATAATCCGCCGGACTTCCGGCTCTGTTTTTCGTTTTGATACTGTTGCTGATACGCTGATTACGCTGGGTGTTGTTTTCTGCCGCTTTTCCGCCAAACGAAGGAAAAGGCTGTACCAGTGATCCAATTTGCGGAATAGCGGTCTGTGGTTTTGTAATAGTGCCGGCAGTAATCTGCGGAACAGTCGTATCCGTTAAAAAAGAAGTTCCGCTTCTTTGTACACTAAAACCGTTTGTAAGGACCGAGGTTGTCTGCGAGTAGGAATCAATATCACCCGAAACGGCAATCGAAATCCAGTTGTTGGTTCCGGGCATATAAACTTCACTGTTTTCACAATCGGCCGGAACAGGAAGTTCAATTATACCGGAACATTTAAAATTGTTGGTCCCGTCAGCTAAAGCTTTTATTTCGTTCCAGCCGGAACTGCTTAAGTAGAAATACTGTACTGCCTGTCCGGCTATGGCGGCAATAGAATTACGGGATAATTCAAAATATAAATTCAGTGTACTGTTACAAATCAGGTTTTCCAGTTCGATATACAGAGCACCTGAATAGTTAAAAACAGGGTAGAGCGGCAGACCATCTCCGGTATCAGCGGAAGTACCAACAATCGTCGCGATGGGGGAAACGGCATCGGCCGCCGTACTGCTGTTGTTATAAATTTTGTAATGGGAAAAAGGCGAATATAAAAAGTATTCTAATGGATAATCTCCCGTTTGGTCAAGTTTGTAGGTTACACTTGCCGAATAATTGGCTGATATTGTTTTTATTTTTGGGGCAAAAGGGATATTGGCTGCCGGTTTTAATTCCTTTTGTTTGTCGGCACTGGAATCTTTAGACGAAATAACAAGACCATTCTGCAGCGCTATACTGGCTACAATATTGGGATATATTTCGCTTCCAAAACCATAGTCAGGGCCGTTCAGCAGTATTTTAATAAAACCGGATGTGCTGGTATCGGTGAATTTTAAAGGTTGGTTCTGAATATTAGGATCTGGCTGTAAAGCAGGTGCTGAAGTTGTTTGTGAATCCGTAACTACAGGTTCAGGTTTGTTATAGGTATAATAAGTGCTTGAATCCGTTATAAAAGGATTTGTTGTATTGGGTACTTCCGGGTCAAATAAAAATACCGGGTTGTTGTTAACTCCTGTGGGAACAAATACATAATCAGTTCCGGTATCGTCAATTTTATACATGGCAATATCCTGCCAGGACTTTTCCTGTAATATAGTAAAATCAACCGTAAAACTTGAATTTCTGTAATAAGGAAGATCTTCAGTGGTTTCAGGCTCGGGAGAAGAAAGCCATCTGCTGATAAAATTGCTTTTAGGCTGCGGTGCCGGTTTGTCTATATAAGTATTGTAAGCGGCATAATAAGCCGAAAAATCAGCAGGACGTTTGTCCCAGTTAATCTGAATCCTGAAATTGTCCAGCGGTTTACTGAATATTTCATTGTTCCCGATTATAAAACCGGAATTCTCAAGCGGAACAGGGCCAAAAGGCGTAAAAGGATTTTTGGCGTTTAATTCCCCAAAGTCATTGTAAAGCTGGAAAGTAGTTATATCAGTAACCTTAACTGCAATAGAAATGAAGTTTATTTTTGGGGAATCCGCCGGATTTGTAACTGACGGGAATAAAACCTTAAACATCGGCCAGCTGGTTTGTATTCCGTCAGGATTTACAAGAAAAGGTTCGATCGGAGCTTCTGCCGGCAGAAGGCTGATCGTTATCGTTATACTGTTGGTATTGGGCTGTGTATTGTTTACCTCAAAACAGGAAGGTGTTAACTGCAGTTTCAGCCAGTCTGTCTGAGTGCTTAAAAAATAGTCGGCATTTTGTAAAAGGCTTAAATCAACAGCATTATTAAAACCAAGATTCAGGGTAATGGTTCGGGTACCTTCTCTCAGCAGTAACATAGGCGAAGCAAAGGCAGCACCCAAAGGCTGAACCTGTACCGCTGTCCCCGTATTACCAAAGGTTGGCCAGCTTATAGTTTTTCCGTTCTGGTCTTTCTGAAGGACAGTTGGTTTTGCAATGGTCTGTAAGTTATACGTATGATCATTTTTTTGATAATTAAGAGTATGAACACTGGCAATTGCAGCCGGATTTAGAACGGTATTTTTTTGAGAAGCAAATACGACCGGATTTTTATTGGCATCTGTTCCGGCATTAAAAAGGGTTCCGGCCGGTAAACTGAATACCGAATCGTTTTTGGCAAGGACTGCAGATACAAAAGCGGTATCTGCAGCTGCCGGAAGGTTAGCTTGTTTTAAAATATCGGAATAATAAAAATCAAGATGTTTTTGCGAAATACCATTGAGTTCTTTCTGCTGTACTTTGAGCACGTCGATAAAAGAACGCAGTAAGGTGGTATCAGGATAACGGCTTTTTTTATGGCTCAGTTTTTTAAATTCGTGACCGGAATGGTGAATAACGGTCTCCAGAAAACGAAATAAACGGTCGCCAATAGTAGTGACTGCATTTAACGAAAAAGTGGCGGTTTGTTCGGCAGCATTCAAAAGAGTCTCAGGACTGTCAATTCCGAAAACTTCCCAGAAGGGCTGTTTACCTTTATTGATATTCCAGATAATTTCATCAAAAGCAGCCGCATCCAAAAGCTGATTTGGCGGAATAATGCCGTCTACGGGCAGCGTATGTAAATATTGCCTGAAAGACTGTATAGCCCATAGATCCACACTCAGCTTGGTTTGTACTTCATGAAGGACATATTTTTTAAGATCATACGTCTGGTCCGTCATCTGCATGAAATACGTCCAGCGTTCGATCATTTTATAGATAGCAGTTAAATGATCAAACAGTTTGTTTAAAGCTTTAACGGCCAGGTATTTTTTATTGGGGTCGGCAGCCAGTCTGACAATTTCAGTACAATTGGTTTTATAATCGGCATGAAGGCTTTTGTAATTGGTTTTAGAAATCGAAGCCGTTAAAAAAACGGGGTCTTTTAATAAAAACGGATTCCAGTTTCCTTCAATGGTATTGGTATCATTATAAAAATTGATCAGTTTGCTAAACTCGGTCAGGAAATTCAGCCAGTCCTGTTCTTTCCTTCCGTCTATTAAATGAGGAGACGGAACGAGCGCATCGTTCAGTGATTGTATAGCCGTATTTTGATCAATTGCAATCATTATTTTTTAGCTAAGTTGGTTCCTTCTTTTAAATAGAAAGGATAAACATAATTGTGTCTTGTATTGGTTTGCGAATAGACATAAATAATCAGGATTTCAATAAGTCCGTTGATAATATCTGTCGAGGCAATTTTAACGTCCTGTACCACAATTCGGGGTTCAAAGCGCAGTAAAGCATAACGGATGGTTTCGATTATTTCGCCTTTCAGGCTGTTGTCAATTTTTCGGAACATAAACTGCTGCAGTCCTGAACCAAAATCAGATTCCAGGGTACGTTCGCCTTTACGGGTATTCAGTATTACATTGATCGATTCATTAATATTAGCTTCATTAGCAGACATATTCAGCTGATGATTGCCCACAGAAAAAGAAACGGGAAATGACCAGCCCGTACCTAAAAAATGACTCTCTTTGTTTCCTGTATTATCCACCTATCATAACATTAAATGCCCCGAGTACAATAGTGCCTCCGTGAGCGGTTGAATCTCCCATTCTTGCGGCGGGCATTCCGCCAATCATTACAGTCGCCGATCCTTTTATAATCGAATCCGGCGGTCCTACACAAACCAGCATATCGCCAACGCGGGCTGCTGGTAATCCGGCGATTAAAACCGTTGGTTCTCCAGGTCCCACTACAGGCCCTCCTACATGTGGAATAGGCGGAAGCCCCGGTGTTACCATTGGACATTCATGAAAATCAGTAAGTCGTGCTGCTGGCGGCATATTTTCTATAATTTAAATTGGTTTGTATCGTGTAAAATGAGACGCTGATTGAACAGATTTGCTATGGCAAAGACGCTGATCCACGGAGATAATGTTTTAGTTGTAATTAAAAAAATCCGTTTCTATCCGTGTTTTCGCAAAGTGAATCTGTTTTGTCCGTGTTCTATATTCCCATTATTAAAGTTTAATTAATCATAACCATGGCACCTTTGAGTGTTAATTCCATTCCGCCTTGCACCTGTGCCATCTGCGAGCCTTGTGCAGAAAACTGCATATCGGCATTTTCTTTAATATTCAGAGCCGAAGTCTGTACATCACCGCCGCTGGACTGAATTGAAATTCCCTGGGTTCCTTTGATCGTTACATTCTGCTGTGCCGAGATGTTGACATTTTTCGAACTCGAAATGTCAATGCCGCTTTCAGACATTACAATACTGTTACTATTTTGATCCTGTATGGTAATTTTCTTGTCCTGATCGCTAAGTATAATCGTATTTTTATTAGGCGTGGCTACGGTCCATACTTTATTTTCATCATCAAATTCTACCGAAATACCGGATTTGGACACAATGGCTTTGGTTGTATTTTTCTCATTAGGATCCAGACCGTTGTAAGGTTTGTTACTGGAACTGCTGTAAAGGCTTCCCAGAATTACCGGAAAACGGGGGTCTTCATTTAAAAAGCTTACGATTACTTCGTCTCCAACTTCCGGCAGGAAAAAAGCTCCGGCTCCGCTGGTAGAATAAAAGTTGGATAGTCTTGCCCAGATTCCGGCACCATTATTATCAAACAACGGAATCTCTACCAGGATTCGGTATTGTGAATCAGGATCGTTGTACATTTGTTTTACAGTGGCATTAAAAATACCTCTGGCACCCGGAAGCAGTCCTGAAGCCGCTGGTGCCATTACATCCGGCTCTTCGGTAAACCAAAGAGGGGAAAGACCCAGGTCTACATAGGTAAACCAGTTTCCGTCAGACAAATCCTGTGTAACACCGGCAACAAGATAATCACCGTTAAAGCGGTCTCCCAGTCCTGCAAATGTCATGTATTGGGAAGGTTCCAGCAGATTAGTGCCCTGAATTTTTGCAGTACCGGTTATTTTAGCATATTCACTTTTGATAAGCTGTGCTTTGGACCAGTTTGTTAAATCGGCATTTTCCAAAGGTGCTGAAGTTTGTAACTCAAATGTAGAAAGTCCCACAACGTCCGATAGTTTTTTGGTCGAAAGGTTTCCGGCACCTGCTACATCCGGTGAGGCCTGAGCGTTGATCATAGCCTGGGTTTTATAATCCCAGGAATTAGAAGTAACACTGCCCAGCTGTGTCAATGCATCTAATTTGGCATTGAACTCATACAAATCTAAGCCATACGTAATCGTAAGAACAGAAGAGGTATTGCTGCCAGGGGCTTTTACAGACACTTTCCCGTTTATGGTAGTGACTACAAGTCCGTTGGCTTCGGCAAGGGATAGAATATAATCCCAGTCGGTTACATAATATTGTACCTGTTCCGGCCAGGTGGTTTCGGTAGCCGTAACATCGGCACTTAATCCGGAATAGGTTCCTATAATTGAGGTGATAATATCACTGTCTTTCTGGTTGCTGTAGGTAAGGCTTTTTCTGCCTACAATCATCTTTACGGCAGTATCGCGGCATTCTACTTCTAAAGCCGAACCAATTTGTCCGTCAATGCGGATAGACTGGGCTGTAATAATACCCTGAAAAACCACCTGATTGTTATTGTCATATCCCGCTTCTATACTAATTGAAGAACCCGGAACAAAAGTAGCCGAAGAACTGGCCGGAAAAGTACCGGTATTGGCTTCTCCGTCGAGAATGGTGATTTTGGCAAGCGGAATACGGTTTATTTTTTTTTCAATATGAATAGTATACACACTAAGCTCGTCCGGTATTGCCGTACCGTTTACTTTTACTGCGAAGGTCGCTATTGCGCCGTTTGGTATGTCGTTTGAAGCACTCATGAATTGGAGGTTATTACGGGGGGAAAGATTAATTTATCTATTCCGTTTAAGTTTCTGAATTTATTGAGTTTGTTATAGGCTGCTACCTGTACATAAAGCGAATCATCATCCCAGGTTTTTAAACAAAGCTGAGGTAGTGACATTCCTTCTGTAACCGTAACAATATGGGTAAGGTCAGGCGATTCAGGGCCGTCATTCATCGTAACGGTTTCGGGTGACATGTACTGACTGAATGCCAGGGAGATTTTAGCCCTTAACGGACTTCCGTCTGGTTTAAACAGTGTATAAGAAATGTCTATAGAGTTCAAAACTCCGTTGAAAGTAATATCCTGACCCCATTGTATTTTAACAAAATTTGGACGGTGTATTTTACCGTTATAGGTGTAAATAATAGTTTCTAAAGCTTTAATTTCCTGCGCCATGTCAACACGTTTGGAATCGACAACACCGGTACAGTCAATGACAATATCAAAATTAAGTTTGTCGCTGGGCGTACTTTTATACTTCTGTGAAGTCGAACTCGTGGCCGGAGCCTGCTGTTCGTTATAATCAATGGCTTTTTGTACTTTAATAGTGTCCGGATTAATCATAAAGGTATACGGATTGCCGGGGAATTTGTTTTGAAACTCCTCGTCTGTATAGCCTGTTATTTTCATTAGTTCTAGACTTGCCATGGTACTATTTTTTAACGTTTGTATCTGTTTTCCTGATTCTTTTCAGCAATCAGTCTCCTGCATTCTTCGAGAACCTGCTTTTTTAAGAGTGTCAGTTCTTTTTCTTTTACCGTATTGGCGGCTCTTGAATTAGAGCTTACAATTTCTGTTTTGATGACTAATTCCCTTATTTCGATCGGCATAATGTTTAATTAAAAAGGTTATCGTATTGGGTATTCGATGAAATATTAAAGTAAGTATAAGCCAGTTCAATAGATTCAATGGCAATATTGCTTTCCTGTGAGTTCAGATCGGAAACCGAATATTTCACGGGATAGGCATTGTTAAAAGTCCATTGCATACAAACCACACCGCTTGCATTCAGCAGCCGCAGTATGACATTATGAGGCTGAATAGGATTGGCAAGCCCCTGATCGATACAGTTGGCACACCAGTTAACGAGAGCTGATCCTACCGGTACAATAGCCCTCTTAAGAACTAAGTTCGGACTGTTGGAAATTGTAGGGAGGCGGTATTTAAACCTGTTTTCGCCTCCGCTTACAATTTCTTCTGTGCTCAGTTCTTTAGAAATGCCCGATACCTCCTTAAAAGCCGCATCTACACCCGAAAATGAAAGTGTAAAATAAAAGCTTACCGGATAATCATTACTTTCCTCCATTTTTGATAATTAACTGTTCGTGTGCAATCTCAATGGTATCAACGGCAACTTCATTTCCGTCAGATTTTAAATCTGTACTGGTAATTTTAGTCGGCCAGGCATTGTTAAGTGTCCACTGCATGGTAACATCGCCTTTTTCATCCAGAAGTTTAATAATCACGGTTCTTCTTTTAATCGTGTTCATTACAACCTGCTGATGCCAGTCCCAAAACGTATTATCGTTTACAAACACACCGCGTTTCATGGTTACGTTTCCGTATTTGGTAATTCCGGGCATTTTCTCTACAGAGAAAAGCGGACTGTTGCTTTTGCGGTATTCTATAATCTGGTTTTCGACATCCATTCCTGTAACTTCCTGAAAAGCTACTTTTGTTAATTCTGTTCCAAGGTCTACTTCAAACCTGAACTTTGGCATGGGCCACGTTGCGCCTTGTACGCTTCCGTCATCTGTTGGCATGATATTTTAGTTTTAAATTAAAGACTTAATTAAAAGTGAGCAGATACAATACTTTCTTAACTGGAAGTTGCCATCTGTTGTTGAAAGGTCAGTACGATAAACTCGGCAGGATGTACAACTGCTACTTTTACCGTAACATTCATAAATCCGTTTAAGATATCGTCGGCCGTCATTGTAGAACCCAGACCACAAGCCACAGAGAAAGCATCAGAAGCACTGGCTCCCTGTAAACCTCCCTGTTTCCAGATCGAAGTAAGGAAACTGCTGATCATAGCAATAACAGCTTCCCAGGTATTTTTATCATTAGGCTGGAATACATAAGCCTGAGTAGCCAGTTTACAGGACTGCTCTAAAAAGATCATCGTTCTTCTAACCGGGATATAACGCCAGTCCTGGCTGTTTCCGTCCAGTGTTCTCGATCCCCAGATCAGAATTCCTAAACCGTTGAATATACGGATGGCATTAATCGATTTACCCGAAACGGCATCTACGTTTAAGTTAGCCTGCTGGCTTTCGGAAATGGCAATTGGTAAAGAGGCTGCTCCTACAATTGAAGTATTGGCCGGAGCCTGCCAAGGACCTACTGCATTATCTGTAGTCGTAATAACCCCCGCCATGGCACCGCTTGGAGGCAGGATATTGGCATCGCTTAAAACGTGTTTTACAATTAAGGAATAAGTAGGGCTTGCGATTAAAAGGGCATTATTATTTTGAGTTACGGTTAAACCGCTGGCCGTATTCTGGATATTGGCAATAATAGTGGCAACACTCTGGTTTGGGGCACTTGGCGGATTCAGGATCGCTGCCAGCTGTGTAATATCACCGCCAAAAAGGTTGGTATAGTCAATGTCAGAATTCTGCATGATCGTTGTCCCGATAAACGGGTAATACGCCATTCCGTAGTTTAATCCCTGAGAACCCGTGTTCATTCTGAAATTCTCTATATCCTGTGTGTACAAAATAGGATCCGGTGCATCACCGCCAATAATGTCGAATACACTCATAGCGGTCTGCATCTGTGTACATTGTAAAAGCATAGCCTGCATTAACGTACCATTGTCAGCCAGACTTAATAAAGTGGCCTCCGGGCAGATATACATAGTAGGTTCCGGCTCGTTTAACAGTAACGATAAACCATTGGTAAGATCGTTTAACTGTACGTTAGGGTTTACCACCGGAATTCCCGGAGTACCCGGTTTCTGTGATGGCGGACCATAACTTCCTACGGATACAATATAAGCGTCACCGCCTCCATTTTCGTAAAAAAGCCTTACGCTGTTATACAAATAATAAATCGTGTTAGGATCTGGCACTATAGAATAATACGATCCGTTGATCAACATATAATCTCCTTTTGCAGGCTGGCTTTTTTCCTGAACTAAATAATATTCAGGACTGTACTGTTTGGCCGGACTTGCTGGAAGCGGAGGATCCGGTAAACAAAAAAAGGCTTGAAAATCAGAGAATGATGTAATTCTTACCGGTACATTAGTGTACGACTTTCCCTCGTAAGAGGCTTGTGGTGTATACCCAATAAATGCCGGAACAGCAGTAGCCACTGCTACAACCGAATTCGGAAAAGCATTTAATTCCTGAATATAAACACCAGGTGTTTGGATGGTAGATAAATTCATTGATTTTTAATTTTTAGTGTTCATTTTAAAATTTTGTTATAAGTAAATATACATGGGTGATGTAACCTGACTTTTCTCATCTACAGCAATGATTCCAATTCTGGAAACATCGGGGACAGGTAAACCTTTAAAAATGATTTTACCTTTGGAACTGCTTTGATTTGATCCTGCCGTATCACTCTTGTTAATCAAATCAAACTTGTATTTTGGTTTTTCGCTCAGCGGAATATTGGTAGTACTTGAGGTAAACAGCAGTGCTTCTTCGCCTGTCTGAAGAGTAACCTGCTGAGGTCCTTCAAACTGTATGTTGTCTTTTTCTGTAATCGAAGGATTATTGAGCGGAACAGCATTTCGGTTAATAAAATAATACTGCCATTGGGTAGCCCGGGCTTCAAAACTTATTTTATATTTTACAGGATCAGCAGTGCTCAGGCTTTTCTGAAGATCTCCAAAATAAATTTGTAAGCTGCCAAAATGAGGTGCCATGGCTTTGGTCACTAAGGTCTGGTTTAGGGTTATGGCGTCATTATCCGGCTGGTTTTTCGAATCCTGGCTGCTGTAAGTAAACTGACCGAGCCATTGAACAGGCATATCGGTAAACAGGGTAAAACTCGGATTGCTGCAGCTAATGTCAAATTCAAAATAATCCTGAAAAGTAGTTTTGGAAATATAATCGAGTAAATCTGAAAGCGAAGTCTGGCTGTTGCCGAATAACTGAATACCGTTCGAAAGAGAGTCTGTTTTAAAACCGAATTTACGCAGGATAGTTTCTGTTTTTTTGTTCGGTTTAAAATGCAGGCAGTTGCATTTCTGGTTATCAAAAAAGGTGTGATAAGCCGCCACGGAAAACATCTTTATGTAATTACTCTTTTTCATAACGTTTCCCGGTTTGCAATTTGGGTTACAGACGGGATTACTTCCGTCATTTCGTTTGCCTGAACTTTAATCAGTTTCATTTTATAAATAATCGAAGGCTGGTATTTGGCCGCCATTGCCGTCCATAAACTGTGCATCTGGTGGTATGAGATTTTCTCGTATTCAAATTCTAATCGGGACAAATCTGACGGAATAGAAGAGGAGGACGAAGCATCGAGATAATTGTTAATCTGGAAGAAATTGATCACTGCATCTAAAAATTTCAGTGACTCACTGTAATCTTCAAAATTACAGCTGATTAAAAGATCAATATTATAACGCTCTACCGGATTAAAGTGAGAATAATTTCCACTTGCGAGTTTCTTATTCTGAATATAAAAAGGCTGATTGGTTTCTTTTTCAATATTGATTAACGACAGTACCACTTTGTTCTGATTGACCTTTGGAAATACGCCGCTTGTATCCACAATATAATTCAGGACAATTTTATCCTCGTCTAAAGAAAAACGGTTTTTCAAAAACTGTCCGAGTAATTTACTCGTAAATTGTAGGGAATCGTTAATCATGATTAATTTGTTTTGGGGCGCATCAAAGGATTATCCGTCTGATTGTTAGGGTAAAATTACTTTAGAAATTCATTCGTGTAAGAAATTAAGTATGTACTTTTCGTATACATTTTTTTAAATCCCGTATTTTCCGTAGACAAATTGTAGACATTTTTATTTTTTAGCTAAAAGAGTCTGTTTTTAGGTGTAATTGAGGTAAATAGAGTGAAAAAAAAATATTATTTTATAGAAAAGCACAATAATTTTTAGTCTGAAAATTCAGTCCGCATCATTCAGGAAAAACTATGTTTTTTAATGGGAACTAAGAAACAGTTCTCAGGTAAGAAATAATGTCCTGGTCTTTTTCAAGAGTCAGTTTTTTTTTCAGGCGGTATTTATGAGTGCGTACGCTGTCCTGATTGATCCCCAGAAGATTGGTAATGTCATTATTGCTCATATTCATCTTGATATAACAGCAGTATTTTAAATCCTTAGAACTTAGAGAAGGATGTCTTTGTGCCAGTGACAATAAAAAATTAGGATTAGACTGTTCGAAATAGATTTTAAAATCATCCCAGAGTTTAGTGTCGTTGGCTACCGCTTTTATCGAATTTACGATCGACATCAGTTCCTGCCGGATTGCATCATTTACATTGGGAAAGAGATATGAAATACGTTCTTTTACCTTTTTAAGGACTTCAACCTTTTGATCAAGTTCCATTACATAATGACTTAGTTCTTTGGTATAATGAATGCTGTTTTTTTTGATTGCCGCTTCAGCAAATGATGAGGTAGTTTTATTTTTAACAGCCGTTTTTTTCAGCAGAAATATAGAACGGATTCTGTAAACCAGAAACTCGGCATTATTAATATGATTATACGAATACGTAAAGACAATACAGTTCTTAGACCAGCACGAAGATTCGCATTCGTTACTTTGAGTTAAACATAAAATAGGAGTATCTAAGTTTTTAGAATTAAAAGGATTGTTCTTTAAAATACTCTGATTATTCCTGAAACATAAAATGATTAGATCCGGATGTAAAGAATCGATGGTACTGTTTAAATCTACTGCCCGGGAAACCGATACTGTGGAGAATGCAAAGTCAGACATAGTCGCTAAAATATTCAGGACTCTCGTTAATACCATAGTATCATCACATCCAATCAATATAGATTTTTTTTCAGGCATTTTTCGGTTAGATTGTTTTTGGAAGCTGGTTTCTTAATTGGACATTAAAAGTAATGATATAGTATACTTTATAGAAAAAATATGTCATAAAACGGGGATTTATTGTCACGAAATTTTCTTTGTTTTTTTAGTTTCACAGTGGCGTAAGGTTGCAGGTATCGGCAATCTTTATTATTTTTATTAAAATGGTGCTGTAAAGCCCGATAATTTTAAAAGAATAATAAAATGAGTAACGAAAAAAAACTAAACGCCGTAGCTTTTGGCGAAGTGCTGTGGGATATTTTTGGAACTGAAAAAAAGATTGGCGGTGCACCGCTCAACGTGGCCTTGAGAATGAAAGCTTTAGGTGCCAATGTAAGTATGATAAGCTGTACAGGAAATGATAAAGACGGTGAGGAAATTATAAAAGAAGTACAACGTTTGGGGCTTGATACAGCGACAATTAGTCAGTCGGAGGAATTTGTTACGGGCTTGGTAAAAGTGACTTTAGACGAGAGTGGTTCTGCTTCTTATGAGATAGTTCATCCTGTTGCCTGGGACCATATTAAACTGAATAACGAAGCCCGTAAAGCCTTAGAAAAAGCGGACGTTTTGATCTATGGAAGTCTGGTCTGCCGTGATAAGGTTTCGAGAAATACCCTTAAAGAACTACTTCATACAGACAGTTATAAAGTATTTGATGTCAACCTGAGAAAGCCGCATTATACGTATGAAATTTTAAAAGAATTAATGCTGTCAGCCGATTTTATAAAGTTTAATGACGAAGAAATTCTGGAGATCGCTTCGGCTTTAGAATCCCCTTTTACAGATCTTGAAAGTAATATGAATTTTATTTCTTCGTTGACCAGTTCGCCTGCAATCTGTGTAACAAGAGGGAAAGACGGAGCTTTACTGTTATGGAAAGACCACCTGTATGAAAATACCGGATATACTGTAAAGGTAGCCGATACGGTTGGTGCTGGAGATTCCTTTCTGGGTGCTTTGATTACTTCACTGCTTACCGGAAAAGAACCACAGGCAGCTTTAAACTTCGCCTGTGCCACAGGAGCACTGGTAGCCGGATCGGCGGGCGCGAATCCTGAGATTCCCGTATCTGAAATTGAAAACCTGATCAGGAAAAACTAAAAAAGATATAGTTTAGACAAGCCCGGTATTTTATAAAATGCCGGGTTTTTTTATATTCTGATAAGAACTGAAGCTTTGCAGACATGGGAAATATGTAAATTTTAAATGTAATTATTTCAACAAAATCAATACGGGCATAGTAACTTGGGGTTTCAAACAACAAGTATGAATGATGAAAAAATTACGAATAGGACTTATTAATATTCACGGACTTTTAAAAGGCTCTGGTCTTGAAATAGGAAGGGACGCTGATAACGGCGGACAAACCAAGTATGTTTACGAACTGGCCGAGTTTTTATCACAGCATGAAGACGTAGAACAGGTTCATTTATTTACCCGTTTAATTGAAGATCCCGCACTTTCTCCCGAATATGCCGTAGGCGTGGAAACTATTAATGAGAAACTGGATATAAGAAGAATTCCCTTTCTGGGTAAAAAATACAAATCGAAGGAACAGTTATGGGAAGGCCTGGACACTTTTGTAAACGGTCTGATGCAGCATATCAAAGAGCATAATATCTATCCCGACTGGCTGCATTCTCATTACGCCGATGCCGGTTATGCAGCGGCCGAATTATCAACAGTTTTAAATATTCCGTTTGCCCATACCGGACATTCACTTGGATTTTATAAAAAGAAAAAACTGCTAGAAGGCGGGGAGAACGAAGAAGAACTCGAAAAAAAATTTAAGTTTAAAACCCGAATAGCAGCCGAAGAAAAAACACTGGAACTCGCAGAGTTTATAGTGACTTCTACCGAACAGGAAATCGAAACCTATAAAGCGTATACCAATTTTGAACTCGGGAAATACCATGCCGTAAGTCCCGGAATCGATACCCGGAAATTTGTTCCGTATTATTATCAGGAAACGGAAAATGACAAACATATGGAAGAAGCACAGCGTAAATACTGGGTTTCCGAAACGATTTCCAAATTCCTGACCAATCCGCATAAACCGCTTATTCTGGCACTTTCGAGACCGGACCGCCATAAAAACCTGAATACTTTAATCGATGTTTACGGAAAAGACAAAGAACTGCAGAGTATTGCCAATCTTGTCATTTTTGCCGGAATCAGAAAAGACATTGCCAAAATGCCCGAGTCGGAGAAAGAAGTTTTAACCGATTTACTGCTCAAAATGGACAAGTACGATTTATACGGTAAAATGGCTATTCCGAAGAAACACGATGTCGAAAATGAAGTTTCGATTATTTACCGTCATGCAGCCGAAAAAAGAGGTGTTTTTGTCAATCTGGCGCTTCATGAAAACTTTGGTTTAACCGTTATAGAATCAGCAAGTTCAGGACTTCCGGTTGTGGTAACGAAAAACGGCGGGCCTTCGGAGATTATTCCGGTCTGCCAGAACGGTGAACTCGTAGATCCGCAGAATGAAGCACAGATCAAAAGAGCACTTCACGACATACTGACCGATGAAAATCAGTGGAAATACTATTCGAATAACGGAGCGATCAATATCCAGAAACATTACAGCTGGCTGAGCCACGTTAATCATTATGTAGAACTGGTTAAAGAAAATTTGTCGCTTTCATCCGGTGCCGGAATCAAAAAACAGCATTACCCAAATATCAATATCCATCGCTTAAAAAGGAAAATAGAAAACCTGCTGGTTTCCGATATCGACGGAACCCTGATAGAGCCCAGATTAAACAATCCCGGACTTAAAGAATTAAAAACACATTTGACCAATCGTACTGATAAAATGGCGTTTGCGATGGCATCAGGCCGGAATCTGGCTTTGGTAAAGAAAGTGATTGATGAAGAGAAATTCCCGTTACCTGATTTTATCATTTGTTCAGTTGGGACAGAGATTTATTATACCAACGGTAACGATTACATTCTGGACAAAGGCTGGGCAAAATTTCTCTCCGGAAGATGGAAAAGGGAAGATATAGTTGAGCGTTTAAAAGAAGTAAAATGGATCAGAATACAGGAAGAAGAAGCACAAAACCCTTATAAAATCTCCTATTATTACGAACAGGAAAACTACGATCACGACGAACTGATCCGGGTTTTAGGAACAGGCTGGTATAAAGTCAATATTATTCCGAGTCACGGACAATACCTCGATTTTATTCCCAAAAGAGCTTCAAAAGGCAATGCCATAAAATTTTTATGCCGAAAATGGAATATTCCGTTAACCAATGTGATTGCCGCCGGGGATTCGGGAAACGATGTCGATATGTTCAGAGGACCAATCAAAGGAATTATAGTAGGAAACCGTAGTGCCGAACTGGAGGCTTACGAAACTACCAAAAGTATTTATGTGGCCAAGACTTCGGCTTCAGAAGGTATTTTGGAAGGTTTAAAACATTATAAAATTATCAAATAAACTCATTTAAAATATCTAAAAAACACAGGATTTATACAGCCTAAAAAGACATTTCACTAGTATAAGCTTTATGTGTTCAGGTATTTGAAAAATTATAGTAACATAAAAAATAAGTAATAAAATGTATTCAGGATCAGGATTCAGCAACTGGGAAATTGGAGATGTTGATGTATTTATAGATGAAAAAGGCGTGCATCATTTGTTTCATCTGATCATTCCCAATCACGATTATATAGCGCATGCAGTGTCCAGCGACGGACTTTCATGGAAAAGGGTAAAAAATGCCTTATTCGTGGGAGACCCGGGAGAATGGGATGACGATATGTTATGGACGATGCATGTCAGTAAAAAATCAAATGGTAAAGGCTACGAAATGTATTATACCGGACTGAAACGTCAGGACAAAGGAATTGAGCAGAAAGTAGGAAGGGCCGTTTCTACCGATTTGATTCACTGGAAAAAAGAAAATTTGTACGAACTGCCTATTAAAAGCGAAGCCCCGCATTATGAAAGCTTTACTAACAATCCGAGGGAGTGGATCAGCTTTAGGGATCCTTTTAAATATACGTACGAAAATGAAGATTATTTGTTAATTTGTGCCCGAAGTGCTTCAGGACCTATTTACCGCAGAGGCTGTATAGGAGTTGCCAAAAGGGAAAAAGAAGGCTTTGTACTTCAGAAACCATTACATATTCCGTATGTATACGATGATGTCGAATGTCCGTGTGTTTTTGAAATTAAAGGCACCCATTATTTATTAGGGTCAATCAGGGAAGATATCAAAGTAAGGTATTGGTCTTCTCCCGAATTTAGAGGCGAATATTGTGCTTTTCATAACAATGTACTGCTGCCGCAGGGCAATTACGCTGCCAGAGTGGTCAAAGAAGGAGAGCACTTTTTAGTTTATAATTTTTATTTTGCCGACGGGAATGTAAATACGCACCGGGTCATACCGCCGCCTAAAGAACTCGATGTCGATAAAAGCGGAAGACTGCTGCTGAAAACGTATTATTTCTGGGAAAAGCTCTATCAGAAAACCATACTTCAAAAAGACCTGCCAAGACCTTTACCGGTTTTGGGAAATCCCACAGCCGATTTTGTTCAGGAAAATGAAAGCAAATGGAGGTTTGGCTGCCGAAGCGGTTACGAAATTTACTGTTTCGAAAAACCCGCAATGGATTTTGTCTGGGAGGGAACCCTGTCTGTAGAAGGAATGGGAAAGACCGGTTTTGTAATTGAATGTGACAAAGAGGGAACAGGCTATTATATCTCCATTGATTTTATGAATGGTTTTGTACAGTTCAGGGCCTGGGGATTTAATGAAAAAGATGTAAAGAACAATTTTATCTTTGAAAACATTCAGACCAACCAGTTTGAGATCCAGGATAACAAACAAATTTATTTTAAAATTATCCGTTATGGTAATTATTACGAACTGTCGATCAACGAAATTGTGAAACTGACCCTGCTCGATTTTAAATACAGCGAAGGTAAAGTAGGTATTTATGTCTGCTCGGCCGTAATATCCATCAGTGATTCAAAAATTCACGCCATTCCCGAACCGGAAAACGAATATGCCGCTTCCGATCCCGAAAAGTATACCAAAGATTACAACAGGATTGTACAGGTAAATGCAGTCTAGGATTTTTACTGAAATTTGGATGTAAATAAATTGGACGCGGATGAAACGGATTTGCTATCGCAAAAACGCTGATTGACGCAGATTTTAAAAATAGAATCCGTTTCATCCGCGTTCCCAATCTATGTTTGCTGCGACAAGTGAAACGCCTTTTAAGCAGTATTAAATTCTATGTTTCTATGTGTTTAAATTAATAAGCAGCAGAAAAAAAATCCGTTTAAATCCACGTTTTCGCACAGCGAATCTGTTTCATCAGCGTCCCTAATCTATGTTTGCTACGACAAGTAAAACGCCTTTTAAGTAGTATTAAACTCTATGTTTCTATGTGTTTAAATTTATAAACGGCTGATAAAAAATCCGTTCAAATCCGTGTCTTCGCACAGCGAACCCGTTTCATCCGCGTCCCATACAAAGCTTTCAAAAAGCCCAAAAATCAAATTCCATCGGCAGAATGCTCCTTTTCGTCGGCAGCTTTTTTTAATAAACCGGAACGAAAATACATTTGGTGAAAATTACATCACTATGTCACTATTCACACCCCTGATCTGGATTTTATTAATCCTTCCGTTTATTGTTTTAGCGTTCTTTAATACCCAAAAGACCCATTTTAAATTTTTAGGATTTTTTCTGCTGTACTTTCTGGCCGACAGTTACCTACAGTATTTAAGCAGGCAGTTTATTTCTCTGGAATTTCTCGGATTAAAATTTGCCTGGGCGGGAAAACTGTTAAGCCTGCTTTTATCTCTTATGATTTTATTTACGGTTACTAAAGAAGATCGGAAAGAAATAGGTTTTACTACACAGACCCATTCACCAAAGCAGCTCAGATTTGGAATACTGTTGTTTTCAGGATTCCTGTTGTTTGATTTTATTTTCAAACTGATTTTATTTCCAAAAGGCGGTACATTCGATTTAGAAACTTTTGTGTTTCAGTCCACAATGCCCGGTTTAACAGAGGAAATTACCTTTAGAGGAATTAGCTTGTGGCTGTTGGATAAAGCCTTTGAGCCCAAATGGAACTGGAAAGGAATCCGTTTTGGATGGGGATTTGTCATTGTAACTGTTATTTTTGGTGTGGCTCATGGAGCGGTTTTAACGGAGGATTATCAGTTTAAATTTGACCTGATCACGATACTGTACCTTACGCTGATCTCTTCTGTAAGTGTTGGTTTTCTGCGAAAATTTTCCGGCAGTCTTATCTATTCCGTTTTAGGACATAATACGATTAATGTACTCAATGCGGTAATCAGGATATTATAAGTAAACTTTTAGGAGCAGATTTAAAAATTTTTATCTTTGAATCTGCTTCTTTTAAAATTATACAATGCAGGATCATATTGTTTTTACAAGTTACCTGACGGCTAAAATAGCCGAACTTGATTTCGGAACTTTTTATACCCGTACCAATCGCATTTTACTTCATACGGCTATGTGGCTGGGATTTTCGCTGCTGTTGTTTATGAGTTATGTTTTAGGGTATCAGCTGTCGAATTTTGAAGCTCTTTTGTTTACCATACGGATGACGACGATAAACATGCTTGTGTTTTATCTCTTTTTTTATCTATTTCTGCCTAAAATAGTTTCCGGAAGCGGAAGAAGGTTAGTGTTTTTATCTTTGGTCACCTTTTTATTCTGCATTTTTTTATGGATTGCGGTTACCTATTTCTTTTCACTTTGGTATCATGCTGCCGGTTTTGAAATAGAAAGCGGAGAGTTAAAAGGTGCTATTGGCAAAAGTGCTGCACAAACCTTTTTTCAGGCCGTTTCTGTAAAAAGAATGATTTCGCAGTTGTTTATTATCGTATCGATTTTAGCACCTTTCTTCTTTGTGAAAATCCTTTTTGAAATTTCAAGGCTGTATAACAGAACTCTGAAAGTACAAAACCAGAAAGCCGAACTTGAGATCCAGAACATCAATATCGAAAAACAGTTTTTAACAGCACAGCTCAATCCGCATTTTCTTTTTAATACCCTGAACAATTTATACGGCCTTTCGATTAAAAAAGACGATTCTGCTCCTGAGGTTATTTTAAACCTTTCGGATATTATGAGTTATACGCTCTATGAATCTAATAATGAAAAGGTTTTACTCAGTAAAGAGCTGGATTTCATTAAAAATTATATCGAGCTTGAAAAAATGCGTTATGCGGCCGGAAAAAATATACGGTTTGTTTTTCCCGAAGACCGGGAGCTTTTCGGACTTTTTATAGCTCCGCTGCTGACGTTTACTTTTATTGAAAATGCATTTAAATATGGTTTACAGAGTGATGGTGAATCGTTTTTGTTTTTGGAAATAAAAATTGTGAACAGACAGTTTTATTTTAAACTTGAAAATGATGCTGGAAAAAGTGTTTCCCAAAATGAATTTGGAGGCATCGGAATTACGAATGTTTCTAAAAGGTTACAGCTCTTATATCCCGAAAAACACGAATTGCGAATTGAAAATCAGAACGGGAAGTTTACCGTAAATTTGAAAATAGATTTAGAAAAATAATGGAAAAGATACACTGTATTGTTATTGATGACGAACCAATTGGCAGGGAAGTGGTAGAAACTTTTATCAAAGAAGTTCCTTTCCTGAATCTTTCGGCTTCTTTTGAAGATCCGGTTCAGGCGTTGTCGTATTTACAGGACAACAGCGTCGATCTTGTTTTCAGCGATATCCAGATGCCTAAAATAAACGGGATGGAACTCCTGCGTTCACTGCTGCATCCGCCACTGGTTATTTTTATTACGGCACATCGTGATTTTGCCCTTGACGGCTTTGATGCCGGGGTAACGGATTATCTGATTAAACCAGTTCGTTTTGAACGTTTTTTAAAAGCTGTCAACCGGGCAAAAGAGCGTATACTGCTTCCTGCTTCTCCGGTGATACAGCAGTCCGGTACCGATAAGATTTTTATAAAGTCAGAAGGGAAACTGGTCAAAATTTTACTGAGCGAAATTTTATATGTGGAAGCGCAGGGAGATTATCTGAAAATTGTGATTCCTTCTGAGACTTTCAGCACGCAGCTTACTCTTAAATCAATGGATGAAATTTTGAATCAGCCCAGCTTTTTTCGTGTACAGCGTTCCTTTATTCTGAATCTTGAAGCGGTGAGAAGTATAAACGGAGGAACAGTAGAACTCATAAACGGCAAATCCATTTCGATTGCGGCCAATAAAAAAGAAGAACTTTTTGCTCTTTTAGGGATAAAATAATCTTAAACCAAATGGTTTACGGATCCGGTTTCCTTAATTTTGTGATTGTTACGGAACTAAAAAATAAAAGTTATGTCGATAAAACAGGAATCAGAATTGATAGGAATGCAGAAAGTCAGCGAGGCAGTGGCGTATACCTTAAAAGAAATGGTACGTTATGCTAAACCAGGAATGAGTACAAAAGAACTGGATGAGTATGGTGCAAAAATCTTAGCTGATTTTGGGGCTCAGTCGGCGCCTTATCTGACTTACGGATTTCCGGGCTGTACCTGCATTAGTGTTGACAATGAATTCTGCCACGGAATTCCTTCTGAAACCCGTATTTTAAAAGAGGGAGACCTGATTAATATTGATGTTTCGGCAGAGTTAAACGGCTTTTGGTCAGATAATGGTGCTTCGTTTGTTATTGGAAATGATGTACATCAGCATAATGATCTGGTAAAAGCTTCTAAAGAGATTCTGCAAATAGCAATCAGCAATATTAAAGGCGGTGTCAAAATTTCGGATATCGGTTTTCTGATGGAAACAGAAGCTAAAAAACGGGGTTACAGAGTAATTAAAAATCTTGGCGGACATGGAATAGGCAGAAGCCTGCACGAAGAACCGGTTGAACTGATGAATTATAAAAACCGTTTTGACCAGCGAAGATTTAAAAAGAATTCGGTTGTAGCGATTGAAACTTTTATAGCCACAGCTTCTAATCTGGCCCTTGAACTTCCTGACGGATGGACAATGGCAGGAAACATGGGCGGTTATATGGCCCAGCACGAACATACTATTGTGGTGACCAACGGAGCTCCGATTATCTTAACCGAAATGAACGGTATTTTTAACTAAAACATAAAAAAAATCCCTTCTGCCAGAAACAGAAGGGATTTATAACTGCAGTATTTTAAGTACTAATTCAAAAGTTTACGACCAATCAGACTTTAAGATTAGTTAATTCCTCCTCCTAAAGCCTTGTACAATACTACTTGCGACTCTGCATTCTTTAACTGAATGTCTACAAAGTCCAGTTCGGCCTGCAGTTTATTTTTCTGAGCATTAATGATTTCAAGATAATTGGCGTAACCGCTCAGATACAAATCATTTGAAACGTTAACGGCAATTTCGAGGTGTTCAATTTCTTTCGATTTATATTTCAAAACATCTACAAACGATTCCGTTCTGTGCAGTAAAGCGCTCAGTTCGTTATAAGCGGTTGTAATAGTGTTTTGATAATGCAGTAACGAAATCTGCTGCCTTTTACCGGATACAAAAAATTCCTGTTTGATCTGGCCTTTATTAAAAACCGGAGCCGTTAAACCGCCCAGTAACTGCCAGGCAAAGGAACCGTTATCAAAGAAAGTAGAAAAAGAAAAAGAATTTAACCCGGCATAACCTCCCAGGTTCAGACTTGGGAAAAAAGCCGCTCTTGCCGCTCTGGCATCTGCATTAGAAGCCAGCAGTTCGTGATAAGCTTCGGAAACATCGGGTCTTTTATGGATCACAGAATCTACGCTTATTTTCTGGTTCAGCACTTCAAGATGACCGGAAAGGAAATCGGAACTTCTTTCAATTGTACCGCCATATTCGCCTAAAAGGTTTAATAAAGCTTTTTCGGTCTGGTCGATACTTAAATTCAGCTGCTCCGCTTCTGCCAGTATATTGTTGTTCTGGGCATTAAACTGCTGTACCGCCAGTTCGGTTGCTTTACCAACAGATCTTTGGGCAGCAATAATATCAAGTGCTTTCTGTTGTGTTTTAAGATTTTTGCTGTAAATAAGAGCCTGTTTGTCCAGTGCAATCAGTTTATAATACAAGTCGGCAATATCGCCCAGTAATCGGGTCTGCAATAAACGCATCCCTTCCTGAGTCGCAAAGAAACGTTCACGTGCTGCTTTTTTACGATTGCTCAGTTTGCCCCAGATATCTGCTTCCCAGGAAACTTTTCCTCCCAGAAACAGATTGGGTGTCACATCTTCATTAATTCTCTGTTTTTCGGTAATATTCTGGGAAAAGTTGGTATCATAATTTCCAACACCTTCCATGGTATATTTTCCAAAATGCGTCCCCGAAAGATCGGCCTGTAAATCTAAAGACGGTAATAATGCAAGTTTCGCAGCTTTTAAATGCGAATTGGCAATTAGAATTCGTTCCTGCATAATTAAATAGTCAGGATTCTGAGCTATCGCTTTTGCTAAAAGCTTGTCCAGATTAGGGTCTTTAAAATACGTTTGTGGTTTTAAAGGAATAAAATCCGTCAGGCTGTCGGCTGCTTTTTTACGTTTCAGATCGAAGTTTTCCGGTAGTTTTCTGACTGCGGTTTCGGTATTGATTTTTGGGGCAGAACAGGCGGTTACCAGCGCGATACTGCCGCAGATGATCGTTCGTTTTAGTATCTCTTTCATTTTTTAATTTTTATTCATTGCTTTTTCTAATTTGGCAAACAGGATGTAAAGTCCCGGAATGATTACCAGTCCGAAAACAGTTCCTATAAGCATTCCTCCGGCAGCAGCCGTACCAATTGAACGGTTACCAACAGCTCCGGCTCCAGTGGCGATACACAGCGGGATCAGTCCGGAGATAAAAGCAAATGAGGTCATCAGAATAGGGCGGAAACGAAGTCTGGCTCCTTCAATAGCCGCTTCGGTAATATCCCTTCCGAGTTTGTTCTGTGCCATAGCAAATTCTACAATCAGAATGGCATTTTTAGCGAGCAGACCAATGAGCATGACGAGGGCCACCTGAGCATAAATATTATTGTCCAGTCCAACCATTAAAAGCGCCAGATAGGAACCAAAGACTCCTACGGGCAGACTTAAAAGCACCGGAAACGGAAGCAGTAAACTTTCATACTGCGCTGCCAGCAGTAAATAAACAAACAGGATACAAAGCGCAAAAATGTAAATCGTCTGGTTGCCCGACAGGATTTCTTCACGTGTCATACCCGACCATTCGAGTTCAAAACGGCTGGGCAGTTTTTCGGCTGCGATTCTTTCAACAGCGGCAATAGCTTCTCCGGAACTGTAACCTTCGGCAGCTTCACCGTTAATCATAGCCGACATATACATGTTGTATCGGGTTAAAACTTCAGGTCCGTAAACGCGTTCGAGTTTAATAAAGGTTGAAAAAGGTACCATTTCCCCGGCATCGTTTTTCAGGTACATGTCCAGTATACTTTCCGGGTTTTTTCTAAACTGCGGACTGGCCTGTACCATTACCTTATACATCTGGGAGAAACGAATAAAGTTGGTAGCGTAAAAAGAACCTAACATGGTTTGTAAAGTAGCCATAGCATTGTCTACCGAAATTCCTTTTTTGGCCGCGAGATCATAATCAATATGAACTAAATACTGCGGGAAAGTAGCATCAAAACTGGTAAAGGAGTTTTGAATTTCCGGTGAAGCGTTCAGTTCTTTGATAAAGTTTTTCGTTACTTCATCAGTATTATTAATAGTTCCTCCGGATTTGTCGAGTAAGCGAAGTTCAAAACCGCTGGTATTACCAAATCCCGGTACGGTTGGCGGTGCAAAAATCTCTATCTGGGCATCGGTAATTCCGCTTGTTTTCTCAGAAAGTTTAGCGATAAATTCGTTTACGGAGATATTGCGCTCTTTCCAGTCTTTTAAGTTAATCATTCCCATTCCGTACGAAGCTCCGGCGATTTCGGTTACAATACTGTATCCGGCCAGCGTAGTTACGTTATCAACACCTTCAATTTGTTTGGCCAGACGGGTCACTTCGTCTAAGGCTTTTTCGGTACGTTCTACAGTGGCTCCCTGCGGAGTAGTTACACTAACATATACCATTCCCTGATCTTCTGACGGAATAAATCCTGAAGGCACAAATTTGCTGGTTCCCCAGGTTAACAGACAAAATACGACCAATAAACCAACAGTAACAGTAGTCCGGTCGGCAAATTTTACAAGTACCTTGATATATTTAGAGGTTACATTATCAAACCAGTGATTGAAACGGTGAAAAAATTTGTCCAGTAAAGAAGTTTTTTCTTTGTTCGAATCGTGTGCTTTAAGCATGATAGCGCAAAGTGCCGGAGTAAGGGTAAGGGCATTAACCCCCGAAATTACAATACTGATCGCCATGGTAAGCGAAAACTGCCTGTAGAAAACCCCAACCGGACCGCTCAGGAAAGCTACCGGAATAAATACAGCCGCCATAACGATGGTAATGGCAATAATAGCTCCGGTAATTTCTTTCATAGCACTAATGGTCGCCGGCAGCGGATCCATATGTTCTTCGGAAATTTTAACGTGTATGGCTTCGACTACGACAATTGCATTATCGACCACGATTCCAATCGAAAGTACCAAAGCAAAAAGCGTTAATAAATTGATAGAGAATCCCATCATCGACATAAAGGTAAATGACCCAATTAGAGCGACGGGTACAGCGAGTACCGGAATTAAGGTCGAACGCCAGTCCTGCAAGAAGATAAAAACGACAAAAGCCACGAGTATAAAAGCTTCGATCAGGGTTCGTAAAACCTCGTCGATAGAAGCGTCAAGAAAACGGGAAACGTCGTAAGCAATATTATAATCCATTCCGGGAGGGAAAGAAGTACCTTTTAGTTCGGCCATTTTTTCTTTTACGCTGGCAATAACTTCAGATGCATTAGAACCCGGGCGCTGTTTCAGCATGATAGAAGCCGAAGGTTTACCATCGGTTTTAGAAACCATTCCGTAGCTCATCGCACCAAATTCGATATTCGAGATGTCTTTCAATCGTAAAATCGTTCCGTCAGGATTTGCCCGTAACGGAATTTCTTCATATTGTTTCGGTTCAAAGAATTTTCCGCCGTATTTAATGACATACTGCAGCTGGTTGTCTAATTGTCCGGATCCTTCACCCACTTTACCCGGAGCGGCCGAAATATTTTGTTTTTGAAGGGAATTGATTACTTCATTGGCTGAAATATTATAGGAAAGCATTTTTTGCGGATCCAGCCAGACACGCATAGAGTATTCTTTCTGCCCCATGATTTCGGCACGTCCGACCCCGTCGATACGTTTTAGTTCCTGAAGGATATTAATATCGGTAAAGTTAAAGATAAACTGTTCATCCTGAGTTTTATCGGTACTTGTGATATTCAGGTACATCAGCATACTGTTTACCTCTTTTTCGGTCGTTACTCCCGCACGGATTACTTCTTCGGGCAGTTCATCGAGTATCGTGGTGACACGGTTCTGAACGTTTACGGCTGCCAGATCGGGATCGGTGCCTACTTCAAAGAAAACCTGGATCAGTGTTAAACCGTCATTTGAAGTTACGGTTGACATATAGGTCATACCCGGAACCCCGTTTATGGCACGTTCTAACGGAAGGGCCACAGCATTGGCCGAAACTTCGGCATTAGCTCCTGTATATTTGGCTGTAACAGTTACAGAGGGAGGTACAATGTCCGGAAATTGTGTAATAGGAAGCTGGAACAAAGCCAGTAATCCTAAAAGTACTATCATAACCGAGATGATTAATGATAATATTTTTCTTTTGATAAACATTTCTATCATTTGGAAATCTTTTTAATATATACTGAATTAAAGGCTTACGTTTTGGGTTTCTTTAATGTTGATCTTGTCGCCGTCGCGTAAAGACTGAATGCCTTCCTGAACAATAAGATCATTGTTTTTTAGTCCTTTGTTTAAAATGTATACATCATCAAGAGTACTTCCAATGGTAACGTTGGTCATTTTTACGACCCCTTCTTTATTTACCAGAAATACAAATTGTTTGTCCTGAATAGAAAAAACGGCTTTCTGCGGAATTATAATGGCATTGGTTTTAGGCTCCGAAATAATAAGTTTTCCGGAAGTTCCGTGTTTAATAAACCCCTGCGGATTTTGGAATTTTGCTTTGTACTGAATAGATCCGGTCTGTCTGTCGATTTCCCCGTCGGCAGTTCTTAGTTCACCTTTTTGGTTGTACACCATTCCGTTGGGCAGTACCAGTTTGATATCTTCCTGTGTATTCAGGCTTTTATCAGTCATCATCTGGAAATAGATGTTTTCAGGAATAGAGAAATAGGCGTATACATAATCCAGCTGGGAAACGGTGGTAAGCAGCGAACCGTTTTCTACGAGACTTCCTTCTTTAAACGGAATTCGGTCAATAGTACCGTCAAACGGTGCTCTTAGGGTTGTAAAACTAATCTGCTGGTTGATAGCTTTTCTTTCGGCCACAGCATGGGCCACTTTTGCAGAAGCCGCATCGTGTTTGGCTTTGGATAATTCTAATTCTTTGTCGGCAATTACTTTTTTATTAAAAAGGGTTTGTGCCTGTTCCAGCTCAACGTTGGCGATTCGTAAGTCGGCCATACTGCTTTTGTAAACGGCTTCGGCTTTTAAAAGCTGTATCTGCAGTTCTACATCGCTTATTTTAAATAAAAGCTGTCCTTTTTTTACTTTTTGGCCTTCGCTTACATATACTTTATCGAGTAAACCCGGAATACGAACGTGAATTTCGACATTGTTTTTGGCATGTACGTCAGCAACAAAACGGTTAGAAACCACGGTATCTTTTAAAGTTACCTTGTAAACAGGCAGTGTTTTAACTTTTTCGGTGTTTTTTTTGGCTTTATCTCCGCACGAGACTAACACGAACAGGGATAAAATCGAGATGAAAAATGAATTGTTTTTAGTGCTCATAATTAATTTAGGTATAATATAAATAAATAGATTCTCTCCCTTACAACGGCAGCTGCAGGGAGTTTAAATTTGGTTTAGGTAAAAAAATGAAAAGGGTACCCAATACCATCTTTTCAGACAGTTTTGAGTATTTGAAGTATTTTTATTTATGCCAATACAAACTCTTGTGCAGGGTTAGATACACCAAGGCGTTACCGTTAAAAAACGGCAGGTATAAAAATAAAAAACGTGATGCTGTAAACTAGAACAATTGGTAAAGGTGAAGATAGGTATGACGCTGGATCTGGTATACAGAAGCTATACCATATATAAGGCTTTGTTTGTAAAGCTTAAATTTAACAAGGTTGCTGTAATAAGGAGCTTTTAAGGTGCTGTTTTCTAGTGTGTTTGCCCTTATTTTTAGCTTCTTCTTTGCAATATAATGTACCTGTAGTTCTTTGTTTTGAATGTCGGAAGAAGATAACTGCGGAATATCGGCAGCAGCAGTTTCGCAAAGGTTTTTACAGACAGCAGTCTCAGCATGATATTTATAAGATTCCGTACTTCTTATAAACAGAAGCAGGAATAATACAAGTAAACAGGCGAATTTTGTTTTTTTCATGGAGACAATCCGAAGATTTTAATTTTCTTTGAGGTTAAGACAGGCTTATATGTAATGGGGTCAAATATACTAATTTGAGAAGTAACCTCTTCTTAATTTTTTCTAAAAAAGTTAAAGAAAAAGGGCAGTATTATGGCAATTCCTACAGAATTGTTTCGTAATTTGGTTTTTTAATTGATATTCTCCAATATATGCCCCAAAATCCCTCTCCCGAAGATGTCAAAAAGATTTTTGATTCCTATTATCCTTCCAATACCAATATCTGGGATGCGTTTTCTGATAAAATTGAAGTACGCAGGTTTAAAAAATCACAGGTAATAAAGGAATATCAACAGGTCGAAAAATACCTTAATATCATTATAAAAGGTTCTGCAGGTTTGTTTGTATGGGACGGAAGCCGGGATATCTGTATCAATCTGCTCTACGAAAAATCGTTTATAAGCGATTATCTTTCTTTTTTGAATCAAAAACCGTCTGTTATTAAAGTCGAAGCCCTGGAAGATCTTACCTTATGGTCGATTACACATACTGATCTTAAAGAACTTTACAGTCGTTCTGAAGCCGGATTAAGGGTCGGGAAAGCAGTTTCGGAAATGCTTTACATGCAGAAACAGCAACAGCAGATTGACCTGCTCACGCTTTCGCCCCAGGACCGTTACCTAAAACTTATTGAATCCCGACCGGAAATATTTCAGCGGACTCCTTTAAAAATTATAGCTTCGTATCTGGGGCTGACAGCAGAGAGTTTAAGCCGGATCCGAAAAAGAATTACAGAAAAGTAATTTCTTACCCAAAGTCAATTTTATTCTTACAGTCATTGTATAAGTTTGTCATAGATAATCAAACCCAAAACTTATACATATGAAACGTAACCTTAATTATGCAGCCATTGCCCTTTTTTATATCATTGCCGTTATCTGCCGATTTGTGGCGGTTAAAACAGATTTAATTCAGAATAATGTTCACGACTATTTTTTTATTTTACTTCGTGGTATAGGGCCGGCTTTAGGTGCTTTTATTGCGATAAAGGTATTCTCGATTAAAACCTCACTTTCTTTAAAAGGAATATATAAAACTCTAGTATTGCCATTTGCAGTATACTGGCTGATTCCGGCTATTTTAGTTCCGACTTTATACTATTTTAAATATGGGAATTTTCCAATTGTATTTGCATTTACGGTTTTAGTATACGGACTGCTGGAGGAAATTGGCTGGAGAGGTTTTTTACAGGAACAGCTAAAAGGACTTCCAACATTTTACTCGACTCTGATTATTGCCGTTCTTTGGTTTGTGTGGCATCTTAACCTGAATATGACACCTACCAATATGATCTTTTTAGGGATTATATTCTTTGGCAGCTGGGGAATTGGTAAGATTTATTCTAAAACCGGTTCACTTCTGGCAGTAGCCGGGGTTCACTCACTAAATAATTTCTTTGTAAAAGGAATACAGGATGAAGAACTGCTTTTAATTATTGTTCTATTGATCATCTGGATTGGATTTGTAATTTTTTACGACCGAAAATTTAAACCAGAACCTGTTTTAGAAAACTAAGAACCAGCCTTCTTTTTATATTTTTTTAGCAAAGCCAATGATACTGATCCCTCATTGGCTTTTTTTTTCCTGCTTCTTTACTTAATCGATCTTGTAACTATCATCGGAAAAACTATCGATTTCACGATCGTTTTCGTCGTAATCTTCGATCAGGTCATCATCCAGGTCGTTTTCGTCTAAATCATCATCTTCGTCCCAGTCGTCTTCGTCTCTTTCAGAAAAACTATAAAAGGTTTCGTTACTGTAATTTTTAATCGGGTCTGTGCCGTTATAATCGTCCGGATTATAATTACGACTGTTATCTGTTATCATAAAAATCTGTTTTAATGGATTTATCGTATATAATTTTCGATTCAAAAATAAGAATACTGCAGCCCGGCAGTCTTATAGCATTTCGGCCGTTATTTACTTAATTATAAGGAGTATTTAAAACCGGAAAAATAGGATTTTCTATTTTGTTCATAAGGTGTTGATAAATAATAGGTTGCAGTATGTGTTAAAAAAAATCTTCGAATAATTATTTCTTATAAATTTATAATAGAATGAGAGTTAACTAATTAAAAAATGTTTACCAATGGAAAGAGCTATAAAATTACAGGTTCGCAAAGAACTGGACGGCAGGCAGCAGCTGAACGTAATTAAACTGAAAGGCAGTTTAATATCTAAAGGATATACGGAGATTATTCATATTAGTGATCAGGATGATGAATTTCATATCAATTCTTTTGAAACTAAACTGGAAGCCCGTAACGAAGTCAGAGAGTTTATACAGGATTTTATAATTAAGGAAGACCTTAGTAACACGATAAGCGTATTGGTGAAATAGACTTTTTTTCTTTTATCAGGCTTTATAATTATATCATTTTTTAGATTTGATAACGTATTTTATTTCTGTAAACGCTTAAAAACGAGTAATTTTACTTATCAGTATCAGAAAAAACAACTGTAACTTAGATTATTATCCGGTTAGTAAATTAGTGTGTCAGTTAAAAATTCAAAAAAATGAGTCATAAAGAACCCAAACCTGCCAGAATTCTAAACCTGCCTTTGTTAGAAGAATTATTTGAAAGGTTTTCTCTGACGAGAGAACCGGATTCTGAGTATTTTAGTCTCAATACACCTGAAAATAATGCAGAACGTATTGTTTTTAATCTGGTCACAACAAATGGCCGGATCCGTCCTACAATGAGAAATGTGCATTGTACAGGACAAAATGAAGATTACGATTCTTATCAGTCCTTTGTGATTGAACCTCTTATAAACGGAACCGGTATAGTGGTCATCCTAATGAAACTGGATGATAACAAACTATTTCACTGCAACCTTAGAATTCTTCCTCTAAATACTCTGAAGGATATTACAGAACCAGAGTACGGATCTGCAAAACTGACTTTAAATCTGGACAAATCTAACTGTATCCTGAAGAATGATGTGGTTCTGGAACGCTCCGATACGGGCATTGATTTGTTCTGGAACAACGATGTCAACGTAGACGCGATTGAAAGTATGGAAACTATTCCTTTAGAAATTAAAGAGTTAAAAAGAGCACTTGAATTTCAGGGATCCAAATTGGCGGCACATTATTATTCTGAAATCATGGATATTTTTATGGAGAATAATTCTGCTAATCAAAATACAGCCTTATTTGTAAGCGGAAAAATTCTGGAACTTCCCTCAAGTGTGGTAGAAGAATTGGTTTTGGCCAATATTTTGGCAGGCAATATTGCTATTGAAATTACAGGTTCGAACGTTATCAAAGACACAAACAGAGACTGGACTGCCGCTGGCGAATTTATTACGTACCTTTTATAATAAGGAAGATTTTCATTACCGGTGCTTTTTTCGGTCACTAATTTTTACGGTTGGGAGCCTCAAAATGTCTGTTCGGTAAGTTTAAAAGAAATCAAAACGATTAATTAAGCACTTTTACGTTAAAAATGTTTAATTGATCCTATTATGACCCCTCAGCTTACTATAATCGCCGCCACTAATTTTTCTTCGATAGCCAATAATGCCGTTACTTATGCCGCCGGTCTTGCCAAAGCAACGGGCGCAAAACTTGTTTTATTTAATTCATTTTCCTTAAGTGTCCATAGTGCCAATTCGCTGATTACGGCCGAATCCATGCAGAAACAGATGGACAGGGCGGCTTCGAGATTAAGCACATTAGCTTCAGAAATTGCCGGTTTATTTACCATATCAACAGAAAGTATCTGCAGTTATTCTTTTTTAGAAGATGAACTGCCTTCTATTATCAGCTCTGTTAACGCCAATCTTGTGGTTATGGGAATGGCAGAACGTTCCCTTGAACAGGATTTATTAGGGAATTCAACGACTTCAGTCATTAAAAATTTAAATATCCCCGTTCTCGCGGTTCCGCAGAATGCCCGTTTTAACAATGCCCAGAAAATACTGTATGCCTGTGATACCCTGAGTTTATCTTCGATCAGAAGGTTTAGCTGGATCAGACAGGTAATTGGGAATCTGGGATCTGAAATTGAATTTTTCAGTGTTGATAAAAAACTGGACGATATTAAAGAAGAACAGGGCAAAATTTTACTCAATTCCAGTATCGAAAAAGAATTTGAAGATGTAAAATACATCTATAAAAACGTAAGGTCGAACGCGGTAATCAATGAAATTAGAAAAGAAATTGAAAATTTTGGTGCTGATATTCTTGTAATGGTACCTCAAAAATATGGTTTCTGGGATTCGTTAGTCCACAGAAGTAAAACCAGAATAATGGCAGCAGGTTTAGATATTCCGTTGTTGTCTATTCCTAAAAACTGATTGTAATAAACAGCATATGAAGACGCGTACCCTAAAAACTTCAGTTTTGCTTAGTGTGCTTCCGGTATTTTTTCTGATATCGGGAAGTTTATCATTTTTTAAACCTTCCTTGTCTTTATACAGAATAGATGCTTATGACCTTCTGATTCTGTTTACCATTATAACAGCCGGAAGTTATCTTTTTTTAAGAGACAGCATTTCAGCGCTTATTAGTTTTGGCTGTACTGTCAGTTCGATGTTTGGAATACTTTTTTTTATCGATTTGTTCAAAGTACCCTATTCGTCGCTGATAGCCGCAGCCATAATAATAAGTCTGGTTTTTTCACTGGTCATCAATACCATTTTACTCCTTATTTTCCATCAGCGTAAAAAAGGGGCAGATTATGGCGTGCAAACTGCTGTAAAAGAAATCTGGTCCACAGGTTTCTGGAGCATACTGCTTTCTTTCGGCACTTTGCTTCTGCTGGTTTTCCTGCTTACATTTCAGTGTCAGGCCTTTGTTAATATTGATTTTGTGCTGATTAGTACAGCCGGATTTACTGTGGCTTTAATTAACGGATTTGCGCTTCTGCCTTTGGCGGCTGGCGTATGGCTCGGACATATAAATGAAGAAAGACAGCAGGACAATCTGAAACTAACTTTTTCTGAAAACCTTCTTTTAAAGTTTAACAGCACGGTAGAAAAAACAGCTTCATTTTTAATCTGGGTAATAAGTCCGGTTATTAATCATAAAAAAGCGGCGTTTGCTGTTACGGCTCTTTTTTTAGTATTGATTCTTAGTTTTATCCCTGATTTTTTTGACGGCATCATGTTCGATGGTGATTCTAAAAGTCAGTATTTTATCACTGCCGCTGTGCTGTTTTATTTAGTAATTGTAATGCGGTATCAAAGTTACATTCTGGCTTTAATACCTGTTTTTTCAATACTTTTAAATTACCTGCTGATTGAAGAATTGTCAAGGGTTTTGTTCTGGAATTCCGAAATTCTGATGCAGGTCTGCTTTTTCAGCAGTATGATCATCTCGGTTACAGGTGCTTATCTTCAGACCGATATGGCTTTCGATTCTTATAAAAAGAATCCCAATATAAAAGAAGCGGTTTTAAACGCAGGCTCCAAAACACTGTACATGCTTTTTGGTACTTCGGTAATAATGGTGCTTTTTATCAGCTTTTCAGTTTACCTGAGCGATATAAACAGTATTACGTATCAGGAATTACTTTTGGCTGCAGCCATCATATTCCTTTCCGCTTTTATATTCCTTTTTCCAATGCCGGTATTTCAGTATGTATTTTTAGGTTTATACCAGTATTATACTAAACCGGGCAGAAAAAAAGTTAATAGTGTATACCTTTAAAAATTAAAATAAAAACAAATAACAAAAACAAACAAACAACAAATGAAGGCAGTAATAACAGCTATAGGCGGTTTTGTACCCACTTCAATCCTCGATAATAAAGCCATTTCAGAAACTGTTGAAACGACTGAAGAATGGATTGAAAAAAGAACCGGAATAAAAGAACGACGTATTGCCGTAGGAAAAGGTACCTCAGACCTGGCCTGCGCAGCAATTGAAAATTTGATGGACCATTATGAGGTCGAAGCTTCAGAAATTGAAGCCCTGATACTGGCCACAGCCACGCCGGATCATCTTCTGGCACCAACAGCCAGTAAAATATGTGAGCAGAGCGGACTCATAAATGCGTTTGGCTTTGACATGAACGGAGCCTGCAGCGGGTTTCTTTACGCACTCGAAATGGGAGCCACCCTGATCGAAAGCGGGCGCTATAAAAAAGTGATGATAGTAGGCGCCGACAAAATGAGTTCGATCGTTGATTATGAAGACCGTAATACCTGTATTTTATTTGGAGACGGAGCAGGAGCGGTGCTTCTGGAAGCTTCTGAAACGGAATATGGTGTGATGAAAAGTATTTTGAGAACAGACGGAAGCGGTACTTCCTCTTTGGTAGTTCCGGCCGGAGGTTCTAAATTCCCTGCCAGTATGCAGAGTATCCTGCACCGTAAACATTATATCAGACAGGAAGGGGCTTTTGTATTTAAAAGAGCAGTCGAATCCATGTCGAGTGTTTCAAAAGAAGTTTTGATCAGTAACGGACTCGAAGCTGATGAAATTGACTGGGTAATTCCGCATCAGGCCAATCTTCGCATTATCAATGCCGTTAGTGAAAGCCTGGAAATAGCACCCGAAAAAGTAAAAGTAAATATCGAACGATACGGTAATACCACTTCGGCTACGATTCCGTTGTGTTTATGGGATTTTGCTGCCGATTTCAAGGAAGGGCAGAACCTGCTGATAACCACTTTTGGTGCCGGATTTTCATGGGGAGCAGCCTGTTTAAAATGGGGTGTGATGAGACCAAAGAGAACAGGAAGTTCCTTGAAAACCAATGTTCCAAAGGAAAATGTTTTAGTAGAACAGGAATAAAAACGCTTTAAAAGAACAGGGTATTTTTCAATTTCTATCTTTGTTTCCAGTAAAAAATCTATAATTTTAAAAAACAAACCACTGTCATAGTCCAGCTGATGCATACAAATATTCAAAATAAAACCACCGGAAAGAATTTTTTCTATAAATACTATAGAGTGATAGTTATTCCGGTGGTTTTTTTCGTTTATCTGTCTTCGTATTATTTTATGAATCCGTATCGTGACCTTCAGGAAATTTCGTCGCTGCTTTTAGACTGGAGCTTTGATATGTTTATTATCCTGGTGTATTGTGCTGTTCTTACAGAGCTGAGCCTTTTTGTAGGACGCAGTTTAAACAGGCTGATACGCTGGGAACATAATCCTATTTTCAGGGCAATAGCGCAGTTTATCTGCCTTATTGCCGGAAATATGGTTTTAAATTATATTTTTTCGCATTTATGGAACTATTTATATCCTGAAACCTGTTTAGAAGAAAACGAACTGCTTATTATCTGGCAGTCTAACCTTATGGCCGTGATATTATCCCTTTTTATCAGTTCGATACATACGGGAATATTCCTGCTCAACAGATGGCGCCTTACTTCAAATGAAGCGGCTGAACTAAAAATCAGAGCTTCGGAACTTCAGGAAGCGGTAACCCGTTCAGAACTGGAATCTTTAAAACTTCAGCTCGATCCGCATTTTATTTTTAATAATTTCAGCACACTTACAGAACTGATTCATGAGGATCAGAAAGCAGCCGCTTCTTTTCTGGAAAACATCACCCGGGTGTACCGTTATATGATTTCCAATTTAAATAAAGATACCATATCGGTAAGAGAGGAAATAGAATTTCTAAATGCCTATTTCTATCTGCTTAAAAAACGACTGGGAGAAAAAATCGATCTGCAGTTAGAGGTCGACAGTGACTGTCTGGATCTTCATTTACCGCCATTAACACTGCAGCTGCTTGTAGAAAATGCGGTTAAGCATAACATGGCAACACTGTCCAGTCCGTTGGTGATTTCTATTTATTCTGAAGGGAATCACATTATTGTTAAAAACAATCTGCAGCCTACCTCAGGAAAAACGTTGGTTTCAACAGGTGTAGGACGTAAAAATATTGAGTTTCGTTATAAAATATTGTTTAACGAAAAACCTGTTTTTTCACAATCACTGGAAAGTTTTACAGTACGTTTACCATTAATAGAGAGAGTATGAGGATTTTAATTGTTGAAGATGAGAGTATTAATGCCAGCCGTTTAAAAAGACTTCTGGAAGAACTGGAACCCAATTGTGAGATTCTGGATATTATTGATACGGTAGAAGGAACCGTAAAATGGCTTAAGTCGAATCCGAAACCCGATTTGATTACGATGGATATCCGTCTGGCCGACGGGATTAGCTTTTCTGTTTTTGAAGAAATCAAAATTACAAGCCCGGTTATTTTTACCACGGCTTATGATGAATATGCTATAAGAGCTTTTAAGGTCAACAGTATTGATTATCTGATGAAACCTATAGATAAAAGCGAACTGGAATTTGCGCTCCAGAAATTTAAAAGCCTGTCTAAAAGCGACAGTTACAATGATATTGCCGGAATCCTGAAAGGTTTTGTTAATAAACCTACGTTCCGTCTTCGTTTTCTGGTTACCTATCGCGACGGTTACAAAAGCGTCAATGTAACCGATATTGATTTTATTTATTCAGAATTCAAAACAACCAATCTGGTTTTAAAATCCGGTATGGTAATTCCAATTCCGCAGACTATGGAAGAACTGGAACAGGAACTGGATCCGGATGTTTTCTTTCGTGCCAACCGCCAGTTTTTTATTCGCGCCGAAAGTATAAAATCGATAGCCAATTATTTCAATGCCAAACTTAAAATCCTGCTCAAATCAGATGCCGACCGTGAAGTGATTATCAGTCGGGAAAAAGCGCCGTTTTTCAAGCAGTGGATGGACAGGTGAGTTTTTTTTAAAAGATGCTGAGATTCTGAGGTACTAAGGTGCTAAGGTTTTTTTAGATGCTTATTTCCAGGATTATTTTTCTTTGCTGTTTATCTTTAAATAGAATATTTCTTAAACAATGATATTTGTATTCGTAATAGTTTAGGAATACTGCTCGTTCCCTTTTTTTCATAAAAATTATAACATTAAACTTTTGTTTTGGTTTAAAACTAAAACTTAGTGCCTTTGTGCCTTTGCGGCATTATCATACCCCCTTCGTTTCAGTATCAAAAAATTACGTTTGGGTAAATTTGTCCCGGTTTTAAGGTGTTTTACGCTGTTATTTTGCCGTCCAAATTAGACGAATTCATTAAAGTGAAACAAAATGACAAAACAAATTTTCCAAAACTATAAAACACTCGGTAAGGCAGTCGTTTTATTGATTATAACCAGTTTTACATCCTGTGGTAAAAGTGGAGCCGATGCAGGTGCTTTTGCAGCCCCGAAACCGGAAGTAGACTTTTTTCAGGCTGAATCCGTAACCGGACAGGTAGAAAAAAAGTACCCGGGAACTGTTGAAGGATCTGTGAATGTAGATATAAAAGCACAGGTTTCCGGTTACCTTGAAGCTATTTATGTAAAAGAAGGGGACTATGTTAACAAAGGCCAATCCCTGTTTAAAATAAAAGGGGATGTATATGCCGAACAGGTAAATAACAGCCGTGCCGCATACAAAAGTGCACAGGCTAATCTGGCCAATGCCAAACTTGAAGTAGAAAAAATCAAACCACTTGTAGAAGGAAAAGTTTTTTCGGACATGCAGTTAAAAACCGCTCAGGCCAATTATGAAGCGGCTCTTGCACAGGTGGCACAAGCCAAAGCGGCGCTCGGGTCTTCACAGTTAAATGCTGATTTCTCTTTAATAAAAGCTCCGGTAAGCGGTTATATCAGCCGTATCCCTAATCGTATCGGAAACCTGGTTACTCCAACAGATGCTGTACCGCTGACAGTTCTTTCGGATATTAATACCGTTTTTGTGTATTTTTCTTTAACAGAAGCGGATTATCTTACTTTTTCCAAAGAATCAAAATCCAACCAGACCGTTAGTCTGATTATGGCGGATGACAGCATGTATGACCAAAAAGGAACACTGGAAGTGGCCAGTGGTAATATCGACCGCACTACAGGAACGATTTCTTTAAAAGCGATTTTCTCAAATCCTAAAAAACTGCTGCGTTCCGGAGGTTCTGCCAGAGTGATTTTGAATAACAATATAGCATCTGTTATCACAATTCCTATGGCAAGTGTCAAAGACATTCAGGATAAATTTTTTGTTTTTGTCTTAAAACCAGGAAATAAAGCAGCCATGGTGCCTATTGAAATAGAAGGCAGTTCTGCAACCGATTACTTCGTAAAATCAGGGGTGAAGCCAGGAGATAAAATTGCTTTAAATTCAATTGATGCTCTTTATGATGGTATGGAAGTCGTGCCTAAAATCACTGCAAAAGCAAAAAGCAGTAAATAAATTTTAATATAAAATAACATTTTCCATGTTAAAGAATATAATAGACAGGCCGGTTCTGGCCACCGTTATCTCCATTGTTCTGGTGATATTGGGTATCATAGGTCTTACCAGATTATCTGTTACCCGATTTCCCGATATTTCGCCTCCAACCGTAATGGTAAGCGGTTCGTATCCCGGAGGAAACAGCGAAACCGTGATTCGTTCTGTAGTAACACCGCTGGAAGAACAAATTAACGGAGTTGAAAACATGCAGTACATCAAGTCTACTGCCAGTAATGACGGATCGTTTTCGATCAGTGTAATTTTTAAACAGGGAATCGACCCTGATCAGGCTGCTGTAAACGTACAAAACAGGGTACAGCAGGCTACACCAAAACTGCCTCAGGAAGTAGTTCGTATGGGACTTACGACTTCTAAACAGCAAAACAGTATGATTGTTATTTTCAATCTTTATACGGATGATAACAGTAAATACGATGAATTGTTTTTGCAGAACTATGCGAATATCAATTTAGTTCCGCAGATGAAACGTGTACCGGGAGTGGGGCAGGTTCAGATTTTCGGACAGAAAGATTATTCAATGCGTGTCTGGCTCGATCCGAGAAAAATGGCCAATGCCGGTTTGGTTCCTTCAGATGTAACACAGGCTATTGCTGACCAGAGTCTGGAGTCGGCTCCCGGAAAACTGGGGGAAGAATCTAAAGCCGCTTTAGAATATGTAATTCGTTATAAAGGAAAGAAAAACAAACCCGAACAATATGAAAATATTGTAGTGAAAAATAACGGAGGAAACCTGTTACGTTTAAAAGATGTGGCCAGAATAGAATTTGGTTCTATTTCGTACAGCGGTGACAATAAATCGAACTCATTGAATGCTGTTACGATGGCTATTTTACAGACTTCGGGTTCTAATGCCAATGATATTGAAATTGGGGTAAACAAAGAAGTGGATCGCTTATCAAAGTCATTTCCTCCCGGAGTGAAATACGTCAATGTAATGAGTACCAAAGAAAGACTGGATGAAGCCACCGGACAGGTAAAATCGACCCTGATGGAAGCTTTTATTCTGGTATTTATAGTGGTATTTATATTCCTGCAGGACATTCGTTCAACGATTATTCCGGCTATTGCCGTTCCGGTGGCCATTGTAGGTACGTTTTTCTTCCTGCTCGTATTTGGTTTTACGATAAACATTTTAACCCTTTTCGCCTTAGTATTGGCGATTGGTATTGTGGTCGATGATGCGATTGTGGTGGTGGAAGCTGTACATAGTAAAATGGAAGAAGACAGCAGTTTAACAGCCAAAGAAGCTACTCACGGTGCTATGGCTGAAATTACAGGAGCCGTTATTTCGATTACTTTAGTAATGTCAGCTGTATTTATCCCGATTGGTTTTATGACCGGATCTTCGGGTATTTTCTATAAGCAGTTTGCTTATACACTGGCTATTGCTATTATTATTTCGGCGGTGAACGCTCTTACCTTAACTCCGGCTTTGTGCGCACTTCTTTTAAAGAATGTCCATAACGGAGAACATGGAGTTGAACATAAAACCGGTTTTAAAGAACGTTTTTTCATTGGTTTTAATACCAGTTTCAATAATCTAACAGGACGATACATTAAAGGGGTCCGTTTTTTAATTGGCCGAAAATGGCTGGCAGCAGGTTTGGTTACCGGAATTAGTGCCCTGGCAGTGTGGATGATGATGTCGACTCCCAAAAGTTTTGTTCCGCTGGAAGATGACGGTTTTATGCTTTACAGTTTATCAATGCCTCCGGGAACAGCACTGGACCGTACAACCGCAGTAGTAAAAAGAATGGAGAAAATAATTGCTACCGAAGAATCTGTAGCTGTAAATACCAGTATTACCGGATTTAATATTTTGAGTAACAGTGCCAGTACCGCTTACGGATTAGGATTTATAAAGTTAAAACCAAAGAAGGAAAGAGGTGCTGTAAAAGACATTGATGAAATTCTAAACCGCATTAACGGAAAATTAGCGTCAATTAAAGAAGGTTCGATTATGGTGCTCAGAATGCCGCCCGTTGAAGGATTTGGGGTTACCAGCGGTGCCGAAATCGTACTTCAGGACAGAACAGCAAAAGATCCTGCTGTTTTAAAAGCCATGGCCGATAAAGTAATCGGGCAGATAATGCAGCAGCCGGGCGTACAATATGCTTATACGACTTTCAGAGCCGATTATCCACAGCTGGAACTGGAAGTCGACGAAGAAAAGGCCAGACAGATGGGCGTAAACATGCGTGAACTTTTAAGTAATATCCAGACTTATTTTGCCGGAGACCAGTCAGCTGATTTTACCCGATTTGGTAAGTTCTACAGGGTAAATGTAAAAGCCGATGGGGTTTTCAGAATGGATCAGGATGCTTTTAATGAAATATTTGTCCGAAACGCCAATATGGAAATGGTACCGGTAAAGTCTTTTGTAAAACTGCATAAAGTTTACGGACCGGAATCGGTGAACCGTTACAATCTGTATAATTCGGTTAATATTACGGCAGTAGCATTACCGGGATTCAGTAACGGACAGATTATGGGGAATCTGGAAACGGTTTTAAATAAACTTCCGTCTGATTACAGTTACGAATGGACCGGATTAAGTCTGGAGGAAAAATCCGGAGGAAACCAGACGATTGCCATTTTTGGTTTATGTCTGTTGTTTGTATTCTTTTTACTGGCAGCACAATATGAAAGTTATTTACTGCCGCTGGCGGTTTTACTTTCAATTCCCACCGGAATTTTAGGGGCTTTTGCCGGAATTAAAGCGGTGGGTCTGGATAACAACATTTACGTTCAGGTAGGATTAATTATGCTTGTGGGGCTTTTGGCAAAAAATGCCATTCTTATTGTAGAGTTTGCTTTGCAGAGACGTAACGCAGGATTGTCTATTGCCGAAGCGGCCCTGGAAGGAGCCAAGTCAAGATTACGTCCTATTATCATGACTTCGCTGGCCTTTATTGTAGGGATGATTCCGTTGATGTTTGCCTCCGGGGGAACAGCAGTAGGAAACCGCTCGATTAGTGTGAGTGCTTCTATTGGAATGCTCAGCGGCGTTATTCTGGGCGTTTTTGTAATTCCGCTGCTTTTCATTGTATTTCAGTATTTACAGGAAAAAGTATCCCGAAAGAAAACGGTCCTTCAAACTATAAAAGAATAATAATGAAATTACTATATAAAATTGGAATAACGGTATTTTCGGGTATGATTTTAACATCGTGCGTAGTGGGAAAAAAATATGCCCGCACCGAATTAAATGCTCCAGAGCAGTACCGTGAAGAATTAACAGCTACAGGAGATACTATTTTGCACTCCTGGAAAAATTATTACAAAGACCCGCTTTTAGCAGATCTGATCGAAAAAGCCCTCGTTAAAAACAATGAGGTGCTCATTGCAGTTAAAAGTATGGAACAGCTGGATCTGAATTACAAACAGGCCAAATTGTCCCTGCTGCCAACACTGGATTTTGATGCCGCGGCGAGCCGTTCGTATTTATCAAAGAATTCCTTAAACGGTTCTTTAAGCGCCCAGTTTACCAGTAAAGATTATATGGACGATTACAGCGCTAATCTGCGTATGTCCTGGGAAGTGGATATCTGGGGAAAAGCTGCCCTGCAGAAACGGGATGCCAAAGCCGCTTATTTTGCACAGAAAGAAAACCTGTCGGCTTTAAAAACCCGTATTATTGTTCAGGTAGCACAGTCGTATTATACGCTTTTAGGTTTAGACGAACAGCTTAAAATTGCTGAGAAAAATATTGAACTGAGCGATAATACACTGAATATGATGAAGCTGCAGTACAATTCAGGCTCCATTAGTTCGCTGGCCGTAAACCAGACCGAAGCGCAGAAAAAAACAGCAGAATTACTGGTGCCTATGGCAAAAGCTAATATTGCTGTTCAGGAAAATGCCCTGCGGATTTTATGCGGCGAATATCCGGACAGTATCGCCCGTGCGGGAAGTCTGGATGTAGAAGCTTTTAATTATGAACTGCCGGCAGGAATCCCTGCAGCACTTTTAAGCCGAAGACCGGATGTAAAAGCAAGTGAATATGCAGTTATGTCGGCTACAGCCAAAGCCGGACTGGCCAAAGCAACTATGTATCCTGCATTGAGTCTGAATCCGTCAATTGGAATTAACTCTTTTGAATTTGATACCTGGTTCAATTTTCCCGGTTCTGTTACTAAGAATATAGCCGCTAATCTCGCACAGCCTATTTTTAGAAAAAAAGCACTTCGCACGGCTTATGAAGTGGCAGTTATCGAACAGGAAAAAGCAGTGGTACAGTTCAAACAGTCTTTTATTACAGCCGTAGGCGAAGTTTCAGATGCAATGTCAAAACTGAAATATGCCGATGAAAGAATTAAACTGGCGGAAGAAAAAGCGCTTTCTCTGGAGAAAGCCACTTCTGATGCTTCTCTTTTATACAAAAGTGGTATGGCTACTTATCTTGAAGTTATTGCCGCCCAGAATAGTGCACTGCAGAACGATCTGGAGGTGGTGACCATCAAAATAGAAAAATTAAACGCAGCGGTTACTTTGTATCGGGCTCTCGGGGGCGGAGCAGAGTAGTCTGTAATGTTATAGAATCCATCATTTCTGTTCAGGCAGTCAATGATGGATTTTTTTTATTGTTTATAAAATATGGAGAAAGTTGTTTTTACCCGTTTGGAACTTTACAATTTGGTCTGGAAGTTTCCTATTATACAGATAGCCAAACATTACGAGATTTCGAGTATGTCGATAAAAAGCGCCTGTACCAAAATGGAAATCCCGCTTCCGGAAAGCAAACACTGGTTTAAAGTTAATTATGCCAGAAAAAGTGCCCCTAAACTTTCAGGCGATTATAAAGGAGGAAACGAGATTGGAATCTGGAAAAAAACCTATGAGATGCATAGTCGTAAAACGTCGAGATTAACACCTTTACTGGAACTGGTAAAAAGTATTGAAAACGATCAAAAAGCGCCTTTAAACGTTTCCAAAAGATTAAATAATCCGCATGACATTATATTTGAAGTACAGCGTTATTGGGAAAGCAGCGAACCTGATAAAAATATACAGGGCGTTTCTAATGAAGTACTTAATCTGAATGTGGAAAAGAAAAATATACCGAGAGCCTTACGCTTCATGGATGCATTGATTAAACTTTTAGAATACAGGGGGCACCAGTTTGAGAAAAGTGGTGACGGCACAGCGGTTGTTTATATCAATAAAGAAATTGAAATCGAAATTTCGCTGCGGGAAGCTTTAAAAAGGATTCCTCCCAAAAATTCAAAGGAAAGTGCTGATTATGTTTATACAGGGGAATTTATATTACAGATCCGGAAAGATTCTTATAAAAAGGAATGGAAAGACGGAAAGATTTCTCTGGAAGAAAGTCTGGCGCAGATTACGGCCAAACTGGAACTAATGGGACAGGAGGAAAAACAATGGAAAGAGTCTTTTGAAATAAAAAAGGTATGAAAAAGCCTTTAGTCCTGTTTGCAGGAGCTAAAGGCTTTCGTAATAAATATTTTAACCAAAAATATTAATTAACCGTTACTCTGTAAGCAGTAAGGGTACTATCTTCGCCTCTTCTGAACCTCATTCTGTTATAAGTTCCTGCCGGCGTTCCTGCCGGAACTTTTAATACCGCTTTATAAGTAGTAGTACTTACCACTTCTACAGGAAGAATCACAGAGCTGTTAGCACTGCTGTACATTTCTACAGAAGTGATAGTGTTTAGTAAAGCTCCGCGTACTTCAAAGGTTTCTCCCGCGTTTTTAACGGTCGGTGAGCCTACTAACTCCGCTTTGAAATTTTGAGGTTCTATCACTTCAATTTTAAAACGGTTCTCCACATCTAAATTCTGAAGTGTATAGATTCCGTTTTTGATGCGCAGATCATAAGTTCCTGTTGGTACATTTTCCGGAACAATAAAATAAATACCGTAATCTGTGTATGCAGTCCCGTTAGCTGTTAAAGTACCTTGTGAGCCGCCCATATAGACAATTTCAGTATCGTATTCTGTTTTCTGATCTGAGGCAGCTACTAAATAAGCTCTTGTATTTTCAATGCTCAGCCATAAATTACTAATTGATCCTGTACTTCCGGCAAGACCTATGTTTACTAATCTTTGTAAGTATCCTTTTTGATACGTTTCAGGATAAGCGATCCAGGCGGTTGGTTCCTGTTGTCTGAAATCTATTTTAAGTGTATATTTTTTGGTAGTACCGGCTTTAGAAGTAACCGTATATTCGGCACCGTCTTTAAAAGCGATTTCAGTACCGGATGCCGGAGAAATGACCGCTTCGGTACCCAGAACGATTTCCGGTTTTACAGTTTCAGGAAGGGTTTTGTCTGTACTCCAGGTAAAAACAATAGTTTCATCGGTTATACTGGCACTTACTGAGTTATTCTCGTCGTCTTTAACGGTAAAAGATTCAATCTGGGTGTAACCCGGAACCTGAACTACATCGCCCGGAATGGTATTTACCTTGTCAATATATTCAGTATCGCAGGAAAAAAATACCAGTGATAAGAAAAGTACCACAGTATTGTAAAAAAAGATACTGATATCATTTTTTTTAGTCATGATTGTATTAATTATTTGATTCTTAAATGATTTTATTTTGTTAATTTTGCCATTCATTGTTAATGGTCTTTTATATTTTTTAAAATGCCTGTATTTGCAATGCCAGCGGTACTTAAAAAAGCCGTTCGATAGTCATGGGGTAATGATATGTTACTGGTTTATGCAGAGATCGCCTGTCAGCTTTACTGCTCACCTTTAATTATTTCGTGATCCCATGTTCTTTTTTACATTGTTAATACTTATTTTACCTGAGTCCAGTTGTAACTAATTGTACTGCTTGAAGTTCCTGGAGTAACTGCTGTTACTTTTACTAAATAAACTTCTGTAGCGGTTGATGGATTAGTAACAGACTGAGAATTAGTACCTGTTGTTTTCCAGATCACAATTGCTTTTGCAGGAGTCATAACGTGAGTAGTGATATTGTATGAGTAATATCCTAATCCGTAGCTAGATCCTGAGATAGTTCCGTTGTATCCTACAACATTGTATGGATCAGATGTTGGAGCTGTTCCAACATTAGCAGCTGCATTTTTAACAGCAATACTGCCTTTCCAAAGATCCCATTCGCCACAGGCTGCATCTAAATCGATAGTACCTACATACCATTGAGCAGTATTTCCTGCAGGACGCAAGGAAGCACCGTAGATTCCTTCCCACTGTACGTTTACACCACCAATGGCAGCCGCTACCGGAGTCCAGTTAGTGTCAACAGAAGAAGGCGCCTGCCATCTGTTTACCGTTACAGTTGTTGAAGTAGAAGTACAAAGAGCAAGTGCTTTTTTTGTAGAACCATTGGAAACTTGTTGTTCCTGAGCCTGAGCTTGTGTATCAGCAGTTTGATCGTCAGAGCTGCAAGAAGTAATTGTAATAGCAGCCAATGCTATAAATGATAAGATTATTTTTTTCATAATATATATTTAATAGATTAATTTGGCTTCTTAGGTTACCCTTGCACTAAAATACAGGCATTTTTATTTTTTTTATTTTGTAATTCGGATTGGATATTGCATCGTAACCGAAAGATTATAACTTTCCATTTTGATCCAGTAATCAGTATCTGGTTCTAAAGTCAAAGGATTATTAGCCGTGTCTCCAAACACATACATAGCCGAGAAACTAAAGATATCCAGTCCGTCATTATATTGCTGCATCTGCCATTTTTTATTACCCTGTGCATCTACAACAAATACTTTTGTGACTTCGTAAGACGGAAGGAAGTTATCTCCTGTTACGGTTAAGGAACCTGTAGAGGCGAGTGTATAAGTATTGGTTGGAGTAGACAACTCTCTTAAAACAAGTTCCGGCTGCTGTATTACAATTGAAACGGTGTAAACCGCTGTTGTTCCATCGGCTGCTTTTGTCGTATAGGTTAAAGGAGTTTCGCTAAAAACTGGCAGTAACTCAGTAGCAGCAGGTGTTATAGTGGTTTTTTCCGGCAGTGTTATAGCAGTTTCCAGGTATTCATATTCATAAAAAGAAGGCAGATAGACTGTAATTGTTTTGTCGACATTATTAACAGCACTGTAAATGGCAAGCTCTTCTCCTGGATTGGTTACCTTAAAAGAAATGATTCGTCTGGCATCCAGATCAGTAATAATTTCGGTTACCGGATCTCCTTTTACGTCGGTCCATCTTTCTTCTTCACTGTCACATGATGTTAAAAGACCTGCCAGTGTAAAAGCGGTTAAAAACAAAGGCGTTTTTAGTTTGGAAATTTTAGTATTCATTTTTGGATTGGTATAGGTTATTTAATTTCAAATTTGGTGCTTCCTGCCGGTACCATCACATAATCAAAAGTGTAGTACATATGAGGAGTGTCTTTAAACCATTCTGTCGGGGTATATACATCTTTATAAACCGAGATCATTTTGATTTTGGCATAATTTCCGTTTGCGGTTTTCAGAATTATGGTTCTGGCTGGTATTGTCGTGCCGTTTTTGATTGTAAGCGGTTCTCCCAGTGCATACGCTACGTGGGCTTTTTGCGGGTTGGTTCCGTCAGTTACTACCACGCCGTCAAAATCATATAAATACCAGCCCGTTCCGTTTCCAAAGGAACCGGCGTCATCAGTACCAATAAGGTCAATTCCTGTTTTAAACTGACTGTCGGCCGGAATGTCCACAACATCATCAAAATGCTGGGCTACAATAGTAATACCGCCTTTTCCGCCCGCCAGATATCCGTTGTTCTGACTGTTGCTTCCGTTGTTTCCGGATAAAAAGCTGGCATAAAGTCCGCCAAAAGCCAGATCCCATTTACGTGTTTTTTTATACGAGCCGTCCATAGGTTTATTTTCTTCAAGACTGTAATATAAGGTTGCCGAAGGGGCAGTTGGGTTATCATCGGAAGTACTTCCCTGATAGTTCTTTACATGAATTACTTTGTTGAACAGATCAGTAGAAGGAACTTCTGTTTCCGGTTCTTCAGTTTCGGGCTCTGCCGGACTGTTGTCATCAGAAGAGCAGGCTGCTGTTAGTACAGCAATAAACAGAAACGCCAGTAATTTGTTTGGGATTCTTTGTGTTATGGTTTTGAGTTTTTTCATGGGATATATTAATTTGTGCTTATATTTTTGCTTCCGTCATTTTGTACAAAATACCTGAAAGTGAAATAAGGTGCCGGCCAGTTAAGATCAGTTACAGCAGGCGGGTTTCCTTTGTAGGCATTGATCAGCTGCAGCTTGGCATATTTACCGTCCGGCAGCCTGACAGCATAAGTACGGGCAGGGATAGACTGCATAATGTGTGTGCTTAAGCTGTAATAAAACCAGCCCGTGGAACTTTCAGAAGAAGCCCAGCCAATTTTAGTGATTTCGCTGTTGTTAAACTCCGTATCAGAAGGAGCCTGATGTACATTCTGATAAAGATCATTGATCATAATAACGGCTGTATTACCGGCAGGCCCTTCGTAACCGGGATTGTATTGGTATTTGGCATTGTTTACATAAATTTCACTGTTATAAGGTCCTGTAAAAGCAATATCCCAGTCTGCGGTTTTCATGTATTGTAAAGAATCAGCTTTGGTATGCAGCCATATTTGTTTTTTGTCGCTGAAACGAAATAGAAAAGTATGAAAACCTCTTTGCGTTTTTCCGTCTGTTCCTTCCCCCATAGACGCTCCTGTATCTCCCGCAAGATCTGTTATTACAGTGCTTTTTCCATCTTCAAGAGAGGAATTGTTGTCTTCTTCATTACTGCTGCAGGAAACCAAAACGGCGGCCGTCAGGAACAATGCAGCTTTTCTTATTGTTTGAATTGTTATCATTTTGTTTGTTATTGGTTTTTAAAGAAACGATAGCTTACACCTGCGAGCAGTATTCTTCCGGGCTGCCCGGGCATCAGCGGATCAGTGTAATCAAAAATATTATCGGCTGTAAAACGAATACTGAGATAATCCCTGAGCAGTTTTTTCTCAATACCCAGATTTGTAAGCCAGTAGTTTTTTACGAATATGTCATATTTATCAATAAACTGGTTCCCGTTACGGTCTCCAAAAGGATATTTGCCTCTGAAGTTGATTCTGGCATTGACACTGAGTTTCCAGGGCTCATAATTGTAGAAGACTGCCGTATTGGCCATATGACGGGAACGATTTTCAATTCCCCAGTAATCAGACGGACGCGGTTTGTATGAATTTCCGGTTGCCGGATCGTGTATGTTCTGGCTGTAAGGCCATTTTCCGGAACTTATACTGTCTTTGATACTTAAATCTTTAGCAATCAGAAACTGATACCCGGCACTTATTTCCAGATTCTTTAACGGACTTAGTTTTAATCCCAGTTCGAAGCCTTTATTAACAGCCTGAGGCAGGTTTTGATAGGTATAAATAATCTGATTATTGGTACCCGTTGCTACCTGAATGCTGTTGATCTGATTGGTAATTTTATGATAAAAAGCGTTTGCTTCTATTTTTACAGATTTAGAAGGTTCGACTACAAATCCGGCATTATAAGAAGTGCTTTTCTCAGCCTGTAAATTTCCGGCGGTCTGGTTTAAAACATATTCCCTGATTTCGCTAATCTGACCGTCCTGCTGCATTTGCTCCAGAGTAGGACGCAGTACAGCATTTCCAATCACCATATAGTTGCTGTTGGAATTGTAAAACACTAAGTAATTGGTTTTAAAATCAGGTGCCTTAAAGCCTGTCCCAATTCCTGTTTTAAAGGTTAGTTTAGGCGTTATAAAATATTGTAAACCAAAACTTGGGTTTAATTTTCCTCCAAAATTATTGGTGTAATCATAGCGTAACCCTCCAATTGCCTTTATTTTTTCAAAAGGAGTCCATTCACCCTGTACGTAGGCAAAAGCGGTTTCTAAGGTATTGGCACCCGTTAACGCATCATCATTCATGTTTTCAAGACTTCCGCCAAAACCGCCTACGAGATTATACGAGTTTGTACTGCTGTAGGAGAATTGCTGTTCAAAACGGTGTAAGGTCTGTTTAAAAACATCCTGACTGGCCGTATTGTTTGTCTGCTGCCAGGCCACACTCATATCGGCTGTATAATAGGTAAGGTAATATCGGGTGTTACTTCTTAGATTGGTATTGAAACGATGATCGAAAGAAACGGAAAGATTCAGATCCTGTTCGTCCTGATTGTCACCGGAAATGTTTCCTAAACCAAAATCTTTCTGCATGAACGAACGTCGTAAACCATATCGTCCGCTTAAGTTCAGATAACTGTTTTCAGTAACCTGATAACGTGATCTTCCCTGAAGGCTGTAATTGTCATAGGGTGGGGAAGTGGTTCCTGTAATGTATTTGGAATTGGTATTATAACCGTCTGTTCTGTAATAGTTGGCCGCAAAGTTTGCCGTACCTTTATTTTGTAAATAAGGAGTTTCGCCTTCTAAAGTGGCATCTATAATATTGAGGGAACCATAGCTGATGCCGGCCTGAAGCTGCGGATCGATTACGCCATGTCTGGTGATAATGTTAATAGTACCGCCAAGTGCTTCACTTCCGTATAAGCTCGAAGAAGCGCCTTTGATGATCTCGATACGTTCTATATTGGAAACACTGATGCGCGAAAGGTCAAAGTTTCCATTGTTTCGGCCTACCATGGGCTGTCCGTCTATGAGAACCATAATGTATTCGCTGCCAAAACCCTGCATTTGTACACCAACCGATCTTGCTCCGCCGCTGATATTATTTACAATCGCAATTCCGGTTTGTTCCTTTAAAACTTCATCAAGTCTTCGGCTGCCCATAAGTTCTATGGTTTTACGGTCTATTACCGTTACCGGCATAGCGCTGTATTGTGCTTTGATAAGATTTTCGGGATTATTTGAGGCAGTACTGCGGCTTATTACACTCACTTCCTGGAGATCTACGCCAGCCTCCATTTGTATATGCAGCGGTTTAATGGTTTTTCCATTAACAGAGACAGTATGTATATAATCCTTAAACCCCATATTCGTAATTGTAATGGTATATGTTCCATGGGATAAACCGGAAAATGAAAAAGAACCATTTTGGTCTGTTAAAGAAGTTCTGCCTGAGGGTTCTAATCTTACCAGTGCCTGTGCAATTGGGTTTTCAGAATGATAGACTAAACCTTTGATCGTATTGTTATCCTGGGCTTGTACAAAATGGATGTATAATAAGACAAAACCTGCAATAATTCTCTTTTTTGTCTGACAGTAAATGCTTTTATTTTTCATTGTGGTATTTTATCCGCTGTCTTTTACAATAAGATAATAATTTCTATTCTTATTTAGACTTGGTAAAAATAGTAATTAATATAATAGTAATAGTATTTTTTTTACAGACGGAACTTCTGTAAGAGATTTAGGAAAGAAAAAAATATAATGTAAAGCTTTAGTTTGTTTTATTTAAATATTTAAAAACAAGCTGATTAAGGTTAATTATAGTTCTGTTCCTTAAAATGCTGTTTTAAGAAAAATTTAACAAAAAATAGAATACTTATTTTTTACTAAAACTTCTTTTTTTGAGACAGATTCTGTGATAAATAGTTTCGGTCTAAAGGATTTTTAGAGAAGAAATGAAATATAAAAATAATAACGAGGCAGACTTTAAGTATGCGAGAATGCCTTTATTTCTGCATGGCCTGTTTTCGCATTTCAGCGGGCATTTTTTCTATGGCATAACGCAGAGAGGTACGGGGCATGGTGTCTTTTCGGGATAAAACATAACGGAATACCGCTTTTTGGTTTGCTTCACTTGCCGCTTTCAGCATCCAGCCGTACCCTTTTTGAACCATATCGTCCTTATCTGAGAAAAGAATATCGGCAATTTCAAAAATATCTTTAAGAAAAAGTCCTTTTCGTGCCGGAATGATCAGACTTACTGCCGCCGCCCGTTTAACCCATCGATTGGAAGATTCAGCCCATTTTTTCAGGCTGTTTATATAGTCAGGATATTGCATGATAAAGGTTCCCACGGTATGGTTACAGAAGGTATCACAGGAAGCCCAGTTGCTGATGTACTGATTTACCCATTTTTCAAAAACTGCAAAATCAGACGGTTCGTATTTTTTATGGAGATAATAAGACCAGTTAGCTGCAATGTATGCTTCATCCTGGTATCCTGATTTCCAAAGCTCTTCACACAATTCAAAAATTTCCTGTTTGCTTAGGTTTTTAATTTCCATGAAAGCCATTTTTCCAATTTTACCCACATCAGCCGTTTTTACGCCATAGGTTTTTACTTCTTCTTTAAAGAAACGGGCATACGATAGTTTTGTTTTTTCATCTGAACAATCACTCAGTGTCTGACGAATATCGGTAATAATTTCATTTTTCATCTCTAAAGATTTTTAAATCAGTAACAAAAAGGATTTCTATGGATTTTACCCGGAAATATACTGCTATTTTAGTAGTTTTCAGTTATAAAGCCCGGTATTTTGAAAACAGAGAAGCTGTAAATAGCAAAGTTTTAATTCTGTTATTAGTTGGTGTAAACAAAAAAACTTCTTTACAGAGGGCATTTTTTCAATAAAATACTTAATGTTATTGATTTTTGATACTTCCGGGTTTCAAATTGTATTTTAAGATTTTAATTAAATAACTTTGCAGGTATCTGCTTTTTTCTGTAGTCAGCCGTGAAGGGTATGCGTATAAGCCGATAGAATTTTTTTAGCAAAACAAATGAGTAATCAAGATTTTCCAATACCACACAATGAGCTGGAACGTTTAGCGGCATTAAAACGTTATAATGTTCTGGACACACTTCCCGATGATGCTTTTGATGATGCCACCAAACTGGTTTCGTATATCTGCGGTGTACCAATCGCGCATATTTCGTTTATAGATGAGAGCCGTCAGTGGTTTAAGTCGGAAATAGGAATAGGAGTAAGAGAAGTACCTCGTGAAATTTCTTTCTGTCAGTATACCATTATGGAATCCAATATGGTAGAAATTAACGATACGTTTTTGAATGAGCGTTTTAAAGATGACCCTAATGTTACAGGAGGTTTTAAAATACGGTTTTATGCCGGAATTCCGCTTACTACGCCCGATGGTTACAATATAGGGACTTTATGTGCGCTGGATCATGTGGTGAAAGAACTAAACGAAAATCAGCGAAATGCACTTTCTATTGTAGCCAAACACGTGATTAACCAGCTGGAACTGGGTACCAAAAACATTCAGCTCGATGCTCAGAAGAGAATAGCAGAAAAAGCCATACTGGCCAAAGACAGTTTTCTGGCCAATATGAGCCACGAAATCAGGACTCCGCTAAATGCGATAATTGGTTTTACCGACTTACTGGCACAAACGAAACTGGATAATGTACAGCGTGATTATATCGATAGTGTTCAGATAGCGGGAGAAAACCTTTTACTGATTATTAATGATATTCTCGACCTTTCTAAAATAGAATCAGGTAATTTAACCATTGAATCAGAAGTTTTTAATCTGCAGAAAACACTTAAACACGTTTACAATTTACTAAAGGTGAAAGTGCCTTCTGCGGTCGAATTTAATCTTTTTCTGGATGCTGATCTGCCTGAAATGGTCATAGGCGATCAGGGAAGGCTTAATCAGATATTAGTCAATCTTATAGGCAATGCGCTTAAGTTTACAGAAGAAGGCGATGTAACGGTTGCTGTAAAAAAAGTGGATGAAACAGAAGACCATTATTCTTTAAAATTTTCTATTAAAGATTCCGGTATTGGAATCAACGAAAAGAAACTCAAAACGATCTTTAACCGATTTACGCAGGCAGAAGACAGTACTACCCGAAAATTTGGCGGTACCGGACTGGGATTAAGTATCGTAAAACAGTTAATCGAGTTACAGCATTCAGAAATACATGTAAAGAGTAAAGAGGGACGGGGTTCTGAATTTTTCTTTACCATTACATACAGAAAAACAGATTATACCGAAACCGTTTCTGAAGTTATGGACGGAGACAGTCTGGGAAGGCTTAAAGTTTTGCTTTGTGAAGACAATGTGCTGAACCAAAAACTGGCAAGAAGTGTTATTGAGAATTTTGGTTTTGAACTGGATATTGCTGATAACGGAGAAGCAGGAATAGAGCTTTTATCACAAAAGGAATATGATTTGGTACTGATGGATCTTCAGATGCCGGTTAAAGACGGTTACCAGACGACTCAGTTTATCAGAAATGAAATGAATTCGACGATTCCTATTATAGCCATGACAGCCCATTCGCTTATGGGTGAACAGGAACGCTGTTACGATGTGGGGATGGACGGTTATGTACCAAAACCATTTAAGCAGACCGTTCTTCTGGAAGCGATTCGAACGGTAATGAATAAAGAAAACAGACCCGTACGCAGACGAAAAGTGGATTTGTCTTTTATTGATGAAATGGCCTGCGGCGATGAAAACTTCAGACAGGATATGATTAATCTTTTTATAGAAAGGATTCCAAATGAAGCCGATCAGCTCGAAGATGCTTTTAAAAACAACGATACAGAAGCGGTCAGGAAAATGGCTCACAATATGCGTTCCAGTTTAGACTTGTTTATGCTGGGGGATCTTAGCAACGGTCTGGCGGTTATGGAACAGGAAGCAGCGGAGGGAAAATTTACTGCCGAATCTGCCGACAGAATGAATATCATACATTGTGGAATAATTGAAGTAGTTAAATGTTTAAAGGAGCTATGATAAAAGAGAAATAAATTCTAGCTTTACGATAATTAGGCATATTTTTAAAGAAAAAATGCTCCAAAGACAAATATTGAACCAATGAGAATAGTTTTAGCCGAAGATAATGAGATCCTACGCAAATCATTATCTTTCTTCTTAGAGTCTAAAGGATATACAGTTGACCAGTTTTCCGATGGTAAAGATGCACTGGATGCCATCAAAACAAATAATTATGATCTGATCCTTACAGATATCAACATGCCCGGCATAAGCGGAATGGAAATTACGCAGTATGTAAGGCATAATATTAATACAGATATTCCGATAATTATACTTACCTCTTCAGGTGTAGAGCAGATTGAACTGGACTCATTTGACATTGGCGCTAACGAGTTTATTGCCAAACCGGTCAGTCCCGCTGTGCTTTTAGTGAGAATTAATAAATTGCTAAACAAACGTGTCTGATGAAATTTATATATTATTCCGTTCTTCTGCTGTTTATTTCGACGGCTGTTACGGCACAGGAGATTACTTTTGATGAAACACTGGTCACTGTAAAAAGTGAGGTTGAAAAGGGCAGTTATGATAAAGCATTGTCATTAATCGAACCTTTATGTAAAAAATATCCGGAGAATGAGGATATAAAAATTTATGCAGGACGAATTTACAGCTGGAAAAAAGATTATAAAAAAGCGGTAGAAATCCTGTCGCCAATAGCAGACAGAATCAATCCGGATCAGGATGCCCTGCTGGCACTTATTAATACCTATTACTGGTGGGAACAATACGAAAAATGTGTATTGTATTGTGACAAGTACCTGGTAAAAGACCCGAATTCTATTGATGTTTTAAAGATAAAAGTAACCTGTCTTGAAAAACTCGACCGCGATCAGGAAGCACTCGATATTATCGAAAAAGCATCAGTAACAGAAAACAGTACACAGGCATTTAAAGGAATACGAACACTTCTTGGACGTAAAACCAAAAATGCGGTTTCGGCTTCTTATTTAAACGTTTCCACTTCTAATCCGGGACAAGAACCACTGCATTACGGTTATGTAGAATATTCGCATAAGTTTACCAAATCGGCTTTGGTAGGACGTGCTAATATCGGGCATGTTAACAACGAAACCCAAATGCTTTTTGAGGCTGATTATTATCAGACATTTGCCAAAAAAGATTATTTGTATGTAAATGCAGGAGCCTCAACAGGAGAAACTATTTTTCCGGTGTATAAGGCTGGAGCCGAATATTATTTCAGACCCCAGAAAAGATTTGATTATGCTTTGGGAGCGCGTTATATGCATTTTGAAACCGATGATGTAACCCTGCTTACAGGGCAGATTTCTTATAAAACAGGAAGTAACAGTATTGCCTACAGACCTTATTATGATACCGGGAACCAGTTGTTTTCGCATGTTTTAAGTTTCCAGCATACCAATGAAGAAAAAGAACGTCTTATACGATTTGAACTTCAGTACGGTAATGTTCCTTATTTGTATTTGTATAATAATTTTACCGAACCTTTAAAAGCCTACAGGGCAGGAGTACAATACCAGCACAGGTTTGGTGATTCGTTTTTTGTTCGTCCTGTTTTTTTGTACGAATACGAAGAATATATACCCGGAGAATACAGGAACAGGTTTAATGTTCAGGTGATCCTGACCAAACGATTTTAAGAATGGAGAAACTCTGGGAATATTATAAAGAAGGCAGCTGGGTTGAACCCTTTTTAACGTTTTCGATCTGTTTGTTTGTACTAACCTCCTTTCTGGTGTATCTTTTAATTATTGCAAGCAGAAGTAATAATATCAAAAAAGAAAGACTTCGTATCGAGTACGTTGCTTTTGTGGATAAGCTTATGTTTTCGGTAGTGTTTGAAGATCTTTTGTATAAGACGGCTGTTGAAGATAAAGAATTTGCTGTTTATGCGGCAACAGACTTTTTCAGGGAAGTGATGACAGAATCGATTATCAACCTTCATAAAAATTATGATGGTATTTATGCCGTAAAACTGGAACAGTTTTACAAAGATTCGGCATTGATAAAAGACTCTTTACGAAAACTCAAAAGCCTGAAATGGGATGTAAAATGCAAAGGGATTACCGAATTGGCAGAAATGAACATTGACGACGCTTTTGATACCATTATACATTTTTCAAAAGCCCGCAATAAAACCCTTCAGATTACCGCTATTAATGCCTGTATCAAACTGGCAGGGACAAAAGGTATTGTACATCTTACAGAACATACCAATCCTATTGATGACTGGACACAGGTTAACATAATACATGCTTTTAAAAAACATGATGTAGGCGATACCAAAGGTATTGAGCTTTTGCTGGAATCACAAAATACAACTGTGGTAACCCTTGGTTTAAAATTGATTAAAGAATTGAAACTGACCCAGAAAGTTCCTTATGTAGAACAGCTTGCCGAAAGAGCTTCTAATACCTGGATCAAATACGAGGCGCAGGATGTACTGCAGGCATTAACGGTTTAAACCCATTGGCAGATGAATTTTTTTAATACAGAAGTAACAATTTTTACCCATTTTTATTTAGTTCTTATACTGGCTTATGCCATATTAATTATGTCATCATATTTAATATTGGCCTATCTCTCGGTAAAAGAATTAAGAGCCTATTTAAAAAAGAACAGTTTTGTAGATTATGAAGTACTGCTTACCAGTGAATTTGCTCCAAAATTATCTTTAATTGCCCCTGCCTATAATGAAGGTTTTACAATTGAGGAAAACGTAAAATCACTGCTTTCGCTTAATTACAATCACTATCAGGTAATTGTGGTGAATGACGGAAGCAAGGACAATTCGATGGAGATTTTAATTAAAACCTATGACCTTGTTTTAACAGAACTGGATATTCATCAAAAGATCAAAACCAAAGAAATAAGAGGTATTTATACTTCGAGAAATGCGGCATTTAAAAAATTAATAGTAGTCGACAAAGAAAACGGCGGTAAAGCCGATGCCCTGAATGTAGGGTTAAACATTGCCCAGAATCCCTATGTGGTTTGTATTGATGTGGATTGTATACTCGATAAAGATTCGCTGCTTAAACTGGCGAAACCTTTTCTGGAATCGCACGGTAAGCGTATTATTGCCACAGGCGGCGTAGTGCGAATTGCGAATCAGTGTGTGATTAAAAACGGGCGTTTGGTTGAAGTCAATATTCCGGATGTAATGCTGCCAAGAATACAGGTTTTGGAATATTTAAGAGCTTTTCTTTTGGGCAGAATGGCCTGGGGAAGACTTGACGGTTTATTGCTGATAAGTGGCGCTTTTGGCGCTTTTGATAAAGAAATTGCTTTACTGGCGGGAGGTTATAATACTAAAACGGTAGGTGAAGATATGGAACTTGTAGTACGAATGCGTCGTTATATGCTCGAAAATAAACTGCCGTATACGGTGAGTTATATACCCGATCCGTTATGCTGGACAGAAGCTCCGGAGGATTCTAAAATATTTAAAAAACAGAGAAGCCGCTGGATGAGAGGAACCATTGAAACCCTGAGTTTTCATAAAAAAATGTTCCTGAATCCCAAATATAAATTATTGGGTATGGTAAGTGTACCCTATTGGACTTTGTTTGAATTTCTGGCGCCGGGAATTGAGTTTATAGGACTTGTTATTACCATTGTGTTTCTTATAATCGGACTGCTTAACTGGCATTTTTTCCTTTTACTGCTGCTGTTTGTGTATACTTTTGCGGTGTTCTTTTCGGTTATTGCTTTATACAGCGAAGAGAAAACGTATCATAAATATCCAAAACAGGCCGACTTTTTCAAATTGTTACTGGCCGCATTTATTGAACCTTTTTATTTTCATCCTTTAACGGTTTATTCCGCTTTAATTGGTTATAAAGAAAAAATAACAGGAACCAAAAACTGGGGAGAGATGACCAGAAAAGGCTTTACTAAAAAATAATAATAAAAACCCTGCCTGCTAATAAAAAGAAAATAGGCTGTCTCAAAAGGATAGTCTCTTTGAATAAAAGATACTATTTGCTAAAAAAAACACTATGATAAACCCCAGAGGGGTACAGTATTTATAGAATTTCAATACGAAAATGAAAAAAAGCTCCAAAGGAGCGACATATTATTTGCAATTTACACTATATGTCGCTCCTCTGGAGCTTTATATTGAAAACATTTGCCCTATTTATTCTATAAATAGGGCGCTTCTCCGAAACTTACAAAAAATGAGCAGCCCTTTTGTGAACTGCCCCTTTTCTTTTATTAAATCTTAGGGTATAAACAATACCGTTCCTCCATTGGGTGCCATTTCAATTTCTATTGAAGCAGTTTTTGCTTTTTTTGTATCAAATTTGGATTCCCCGTTTTCTGCATCAGATATAATCGAGATTTCTTTTCCTTTCAGCATAGGTAGATCCAGAGTGAGCTTTTGGACTTTATTTTCACCATTAATAGCAGCTATATACCATTTGTTGTTTTTTCTTCGTGCTATTACACAGTATTTACCCGGATAACCCTCTATAAAACGGGTTTCGTCCCAAACGACAGGTACTTTTTTCACATAATCAAACAAATAAGCCGGTTTTTCTTTTAAGTTTTCAGGAGTAATGCCCCAATGCTGTACAGCCGAGAAAAATACCACAGCAGTTGCCATTTCAAAAGCATCTGTGGTTCTTCGTATACTGCCCTCATTAGGATTTCGGTTCAATCGTTTGTTGAGGAAAACAGGACCAAAATCCATGGCCGCTACGGCATTTCTGGTAAAAGGATAAATCGAGGCTGTTGAAGCATAACGATCACTGAAACCCTGCTGAAAAACCAGATTTTCAGAAGCCAGTACCGCTTCACTCGTCATATAATTAGGATACATACGTTCCCAGCCTCTCGGAAGCGTAGTGCCGTGAAAATTAATATTCAGTCCATAATCGGCAGCATCCATCAGGATGTCATGATACAGTTTCATCGTAGTTTGTTTGTCCCCGCCAAAAAAATCTATTTTTAAGCCTTTTACCCCAATCTGCTGCAGCCACTGCATTTCTTTTATTCGGGCTTCCTGCGTATTCATTTTATCCTTTGGTGTCTGCGGAGCCGAGTTCCAGCTGCCGTTAGAGTTGTACCATAACAGTACATTTACATTTTTAGATTTGGCATATTGTACCAGTTCTGCCATTTTTTCTTTACCAATATTTACATCCCAAAGTGCATCAATTAAGATATATTCGCATTTCAAATCGGCTGCCAGATCAATAAAAGTAACCTGATCGTTGTAATTACAGCTGGCATCCTGCCAAACGATCCAGCTCCAGCTGGCACGCCCTGGATCAAATATTTTATCCGTTGTTTTAAGCGGTTTTACAACATCTGTAGCTGCAGTTGACTCTACAATGGGTTTTAAAGTAGTGCCCACTGTAATGGTTTTCCAGGAAGTCTGCATAGGAAATGGGGCAGAGGCTGTAACCGCGCCTTCACCGTTATTTTCTCCTTCCTGTGGAAAAGTTACCGTATACATTCCGTTGGAATCAGCATCACTTAAACGCGTTCCCGGATAATTTCCGCTGATTCCCGTTTCAGAAATCAGCATCCATCCTTTATTTCCCAAATGAAAAAGCGCCGGATAAGTATAACCCAGTCCGTATTGGGATTTTGTTCCTACAATTTCTTCTCTGGTATATTCTTCTTCGTAGGACGGTTTTGTCTTTTCCCAGCCGCTTAATGGCGGAGCCTGTGGCGTAATAAAAGTTGTAGTTCCCTCTGGAAGCCTGAAACCGGTTATTTCTTTTTCGATTGTGCCATCAGTGTTGTTTGATTTATTCTTAGGAATTAAGTACGAAAAGGAAGCATCCGTATTACTGATTCTAAAAATGATATTCAGGGTATCATGGGCTGTATTAGTAAACACACACTTTAGTTCATTTGCCTTATAATTGACTTTGCTTACTTTGGAACGATTGAGTTCATAGGATTCCTGTATTTTTCTGGTACTGCTTTTTTCGAATTTAAGATCCTTGGTAAAATCTCCGGCAGAACTCAACAGTCCTAAAGGTGACTGAGCTAAGAATTCTTTGTTTTGGTAAAACAAGCTGTAAAAAGCATCTCCGTTAAGAAGTGTAATTTCAATTTTTAGGTTTTTGTCCGGACTTACAGCAGCTGTCACGGATTGTGCCTGAAGCGAATAGGAAAGAAAGAAGCCCAAAAGGCTGATGAAAAAGGATTTCATTGCGGTGTTGTTTTTGGTTTGTTAGTAAAGAAGTGGTTTTTAATGTATAAGTGTAAAAATAACACTATTTTTTAAAGAACAGTTTATGAACCAGAATTTTTATTAGCCAGACAGTATTAATTTATAGCAAAAGGCGGCAGATTAAAGAAGAGGTATCAGACTATAAACAGCATTACAGTACGTTATAGAGAATGGCATTTAAAAACTACGCTTTCCAATATTAAAAAATCATTAAATGAACTGAAGAACAAAATAATGAAAGTTAGTTTGCGGTAATTTTGTAAGGATTCTTTTCCAATTTAAAATTACATTATGAGCGCTATTTTACTAACAAGGTTACAGAATGGAGATGATGCGGGCTTTAAGGAAATTTATGAATTATATCATTTTAAGGTGTTTTGTTTTGTAAAAAAATATGCCGCTCAGCAGTCAGATACCGAAGATATTACCCAGAATGTTTTTATTCATTTATGGAAATACCGAAAAAAAATCGATCCCGGAACAGAACTCGATTCGGTTTTATTTAAAAGCTGTAAGCAGGAAATTTCCAAATGGTATAAAAAACAAAACAAGATATTTTCTATCGAATACGAACAGTTAATCAAAGAACTTGACAGTACCGAAGAACCCGATGCCAATCTGACTTCGAAACTCGAAAGAATTGAGCATTTGCTGCAGCAGGTTCCCGAAAAAAGAAGAAAAATATTCACCCTTCATAAATTTGATGAAATGAGTTACAAAGAGATAGCCGAAGAAATGGGCATGTCTCAGAGTGCTGTTGCCAATCAGGTTTCCAAAACGCTTCAGTATCTTAGAAAAAATGCTGTAAAAAGCCATGAACTTTATTGGTTTGCCTTATTTTTTATTGATCAGTACCAGACTATAAGTTCTTTTCATGATTTTCAAATACCACTTTAGAGTTTCTTACGGAAACCTTTTTAGAGCTTAATGTATCCGGTATGTAAAGTAAATGTAATCTTGTTTTTGAATTATTTTTACAAGTTTCTGATTGTTAAAGGCTTAATCTGTTTTTTGTTTTTTTGAGTATTAATAAATCATTAAGAGTGTAAATGCCCGTGATTTTTTGAAGTAAAGGGGGCTAATGTAGTTGACTGGGTATTTTACGGACTATCCTCAGCTAAAAATTTTACTCTCAAAAAATGAAACGAAACAGATTACAGGAAGAATGGAACGAGCTGCCGCAGAAAGGCCTGTTCCCGGAAGAGGTGAAAACGCGTATGTGGAATACAATTTTGTCTGCCACAGTAAAGAAACGCAGGCTGTATTACCAGCGAATAATGGCGGGAGCTGCAGCAGCAGTTCTGCTTATTTCTATTGGCGGTTATCAGTTATATTCCGTTTTTAATTCTTCTTCACTCCCTCAAATAGCGACTCAGACATTTTCTCAGGATATTCGTCTGCTGCGATTATCCGATGGGACCAGAGTTTGGGTCAATGAAAATACCCAGATCGAATATCCTGAAAAATTTGCTTCAAACGAACGAATCGTAAAGCTGAAAGGAGAAGCTTTTTTTGAAGTTGCGAGAGACACAACCCGTCCCTTTATTATCAGTTCCGGACATATCAAAACTACCGTTCTGGGAACTTCTTTTGATGTTAAAACTTACGGAAATATTGCCGAAGTAAATGTAAGAACAGGGAAAGTAAAAGTCGAAAGTACACAGAATGCTGTTTTTCTGGAAAGAGGTTATGCCGCCATATTTGTACCGCAGGAGAATCTGGTAAAAAAACAAAAAGCCCTGATCCTGGAGCCGGAGTGGAAAAAAGCTCTTATAGATGTTGACGGCCTGACTCTGGAAGCTGTTATTGAAAAACTTAAAGAAAAACATCCTTTCAGCCTGCAGTATACGAGCGAAGACTTAAAACGACTTGAAGTAAAAGGAACATTAGATACCCGACAAGGCGTTTCAGAAATACTGCAGACCATTGCCTTTGCCCTCGAAATTACTATAAAACCGGCAGGCGGAAACAAATACATCGTCAGCAGATAATCTTTCAGGTCTTTTTTAGGCTTATCACCGCATTTTATAAACCAAAGTTATATACAACCCAAAACAAATTATTTAGTTATGAATGATTATTTTAGGCAGTTTTCGGCTGCTGTACAAATTCTGTTTTTCAGCATTTTTTTCGGAATAACCAGTGCTTATTCCCAGTCTGGCACTGTATCAGTCGATTTTAAAAATGCCTCTCCGCAGGAAATATTTGAGAATTTAGAATCCAGGACCCCTTATCGTTTTATTTATCAAAAAGATATTGATTTCAGCAAACCGCCGGTTACACTTAAAGCAGAGAATATTACGATAGACGATCTTTTAAAAGAACTTCAAAATCAGACCGGTTTAAATTTCCGAAGAAACGAAACCAATATTGCAGTCAACAAAAAACAGCAGTCCAGTAAAAAGCTGGGAAGCATTTCCGGAAAAGTAGTCGATAAAAACGGACTAGCCTTACCGGGTGCTTCGGTAAAAATTATCGAAACGGCCAGTGCAGGTGTCTCTGATTTCGACGGAAATTATTCTTTTAACGTCGACGAAGGAATTTATTCACTGGAAGTAAGTTATGTGTCTTTTCAAACCCAGAAAATAACCGATATCAAAGTAACAGAAGGAGCAGCTTTAGTACTTAACGTAGTGCTTAAAGACGATGCAGAATCTCTGGATGAAGTAGTGGTAACACAGACTTTTCAAAAAGCGACTGCCTCTACAGAAGGAATGCTGTTACAACAGAAAAAAGCCGCTCAGTTTTCTGACGGAATCTCAGCGGAACAAATTGCCCGTACACCGGATAAAGATGTAGGAAGTACTTTAAAACGTATTACAGGAGTTACTACGATTGACGATAAATACGTAGTGGTGCGTTCGATGGGAGAACGCTGGAACCAGGCAGTAATGGACGGGGTAAACCTGCCTAGTACAGATCCTAACCAGCAGCAGTTTAGTTTTGATATTATCCCGACCGCTATGGTTGAAAGTGTTGTGGTAAGTAAAAATGCCACACCGGATATGAATGCTAATTTTGCAGGAGGATATGTTGAAATAAAAACAAAAGATATCCCGAAGAAAGATTTTACCGCATTTTCTATAGGAACTTCTTATAACAGCCGAAGCACTTTTAAAGACCGTCTGACCAAACAGGAAGGAGCAAACGATTATATTGGTTTTGATGATGGTACCAAAAGTTATCCTTCGGGACTTGTTAATATTGATATTCCGCAGACAGAAGCCGCTTCCGGGCCATTTATCGAACAATCTAAAAGATTTACTCAGGATAATTTTACCACTTTTAAAACCTATGCTGCTCCCGGAACTTCCCTGCAGTTTGCCCTGGGAAGAGTTTATGATCTCAACGACGGTAACAAATGGGGTTTTGTAGGTTCTGTTGTTTTTAAAAATACACAGGACCAGCTTCAGATTGACCATACCGAAAGAGGAAGTTATATGATCAATTCAGAGTTTACGCCTGAAAAAGACAATGGTTATTCTACATTTAAAAAATATGGTTTTAAGAACAACGGAGCCTCTTACAACTTCAATTCAACACTGGGCGGAATGTTCAATGCCGGTATTCAGTTAGGAAAACACAAAATCACGATGCGAAATACGTATATGCACATGTACGACAATCAGCTGACGCAGATTACCGGATGGAATTTTTATGCGGGAGATGTGGAAGGTATTGTAAACGGAACCTATCTGCCTTTTACACGAGAAACAGATTATCCGGTATACCAGACTTTTATTCAGAATAAAATAGAAGGAAACCATCGTTTTGGTGATCTTGAAATCAACTGGTTTGGAGCCTTTGGAAATATTTCTAAAGATACTAAAGATGCTGCTTTTTTGACCAATATGAGAAGAAAAGTCGGAGACGATGTTCAGATTTATCAGCTGGTTTACAACGCCGATCCTGAAGCTTTTAAAAGATCTAATTTCAAGAATGACGAGAATGATTATAACGCCGGAATCAATTTTAATTATGCCTTTCAGTTCAGCGATTCGTTTAAAAATAATATAAAAGCGGGTTATTTTGGAACGTATAAAAAGGCGACTAACCAGCAGGAATCTTCTTCTTTAAGTGTTGTAGGGCAGGGTACAGACCGTGCTATAGTCGATTTTCCAATTTCGCAGTTACTCGACGGATCCTATTACCGCTGGGGAGGTTTTGGCTGGAACAGAATTGCGACTTACGGTAATGAATATATAGGAGATGTTAAAATTCATTCTCCTTTTTTAATGGTCGACAATAAACTGACCCAATATGTAAGACTGGTTTGGGGAATGCGTGCCGAAAGTTATGTTTATACCCAGATCGCCAGCCAGGCCGATAACGAAGCCGGTTTTGAAACGGTACAAAAAGACGATAAAGTATGGCAGTACCTGCCTTCGGTAAACCTTACCGTTAGTCCGAACAATAAACTCAATTTAAGAGTAGGATATAATAAATCAGTATTACGACCTCAGTTTGCAGAACGTCTGAACATGCCGTATTATGATCCGCTTCGTGATGCAAAGGTTTTAAATTATACAGGTGGAATTGTTTCTACGGTAGTTGATAATATAGATTTTAAAACGGAATGGTTCCCGTCGCCGGGTGAGATTGTTTCCTTTGGATTGTATCATAAAAATATAAAAAATCCAATCGAAGGAGTCACTCAAATTGGTAACGACGGAGGATCACGATACATCTACAACATGAATTCTGACAGTGCAAAGCTTTTTGGTGCTGAGATTGAAGTGTACAAAAACCTCTCTTTCCTTGGTGAAGACGAACTTTTAAGAAAGATATTTTTATGCGGAAATGCTGCTTTCAATAAAACAAAAGTAACGGGTTATGTAAATATTGATGGTACGGGCGGACTTTATGAAGCCAATCGTCCTTTATATGGTCAGGCTCCTTATAATTACAATTTGGGACTTGATTATATAGGTGAGCGTTTAGGTTTGAGTATCAGGCACAATGCGATAGGTGACCAGTATATTTTGGTAGGTTTTGATTATCAGGCCGAAGAAATCCGTATGCCTTATGCCGTAACCGATTTTCAGATGAGTTACAAATTCCTGAAAGAAAAAAACATAGAACTAAAACTGGGAATCAAAAACCTGTTTGATACCGTGATAGAAACATATAATAACTTTAATAGTTATTCTAAAATACAGGATTTTGAAATAGGGACAAACCCAAGGAACCAAAAAACACTGGGAGCCGGTGCAACTGATAAATACGATCCGGATATTGATCAGAAAAAATTCAGGGCCTGGAGCGGGAGATCCTTTAATTTCTCCATAAACTACACATTTTAATCCCATTTGATTACCCATTTTTAACATTAGAAGGATTAAAATTAAGAAACTGTTAAGGATAAAAAAATGGGTGATTTTTCTCTCTTTTAAAGTCTAATGTATATAAAAGGCGGATAAATTATGCCGTCTGAATTTCCAGATAAGTTTAACCGCAGATTATAAAACTAAGAGTCATGAGAAAAATTTTAATCGTATTTACAATCATACTATTGTATTCCTGTCAAAATGAAGATGCAGTTTCAGATTCTTCTTTTTCAATGAAAGCGGCTAATGCAGATTATACAAATTTCCCGGTTAACGTACAAACCGTAAGCGGCGATATTACCACCAATACCACCTGGACAAATGACAGGGTTTGGGAGATAGAAGGAGTAATAAGAGTAAGAGGGGCAAGATTAACGATACAGCCCGGGACTTTTATCAAAGCCAAACCATTAAGTTATGGAAATGCTTCAGGAGTTTTGGTAATTACAAAAACAGGTCAGATTGATGCGCAGGGAACGCCAAATGCTCCTATTGTTTTTACAAGTTATAATTTGTTAGATCATAATGCCGCTACAATAGCAGTACCGGGTGATTTTGATGGTATTGTTATTTTAGGAGATGCACAGATTAACACATCAAATGGTACTAATTTAGTGGAAGGTCTGGGAGATCAGCCTTATATAGGGGAGTATTATTATGGCGGAAATAATAATGCACACAATGGCGGAATTTTAAAGTATGTCAGAATCGAATATGCCGGACGTCATTTGGATGTTGATAATTCAATTAACGGGCTGACATGTGCCGGTGTTGGAAGTAATACCGTAATCGATCATATACAGGTTTCTTACGCACTTGATGATTCGTTTGAATTTTTTGGAGGAACAGTAAACGCATCACATTTAGTTTCATTTGCTCCGGCCGATGATAGTTTTGATTTTAATTTTGGCTACACAGGCTCTGTTACAAAAGCAATCGCAATAGCCGATAAAAATTCGATACATTCTTTAAGCGGTTTTAACCCGGATTCCAATGGTATCGAATTGGATAATAATTACTACGGTTATGCTATGAACCCGCTTATTACAAGACCGGTAATCTCAGAATTATCAATAATTGGAGTTTCTTCGCCTTCAGATGCTAATTTGTATGAAAACGCAATTCATGTTAGAAGATTAGGACAGATAAATCTCAGGTATGCCACGATTACAGGATATAATCACGGAATAAGATGGGAAAGTCCTTCGCTTCCGTCAAATTCTTCCTGGAGTTTTTTATCAGTTCACGGATTTGTAAATGCGGTATTACCAGCGGGTACTTCATTAGGATTAGGGAGCACTGTATCTACTTCGAACACGGCTGCCGCCTGGGGATTAACGCAGCCTTTCTTTAACAATGGTTCACTCAGCCTCACCGGAACAACCGGAGCGTTTAGGACCGAAGCAGGCTGGACGGACACCTGGACCAAGTTTACCAACTTCTAGGTTCAAATGGAGAATAATAAGTTGTTGTTAATAAAGTGTTAAAAAAAAGTTTCTTTTAAAATTACGACAAGGACACAGTAGAAATTGACACGTAAGAAACCCGCAAAAATGTCCCGGCCATAAGAATGGCGTACAGGTTAAAATAGGTTGTCACGTAGACAGAACTGCCAGGGTGTTTATAATTTTAAAAGAAGTACCGCTTTCATTGAAGCCCCGAAAATGAAAGAAGAATCAAGGGATAAGTTTCCGGTGGTAAAACGGAAAACTTATTACAGTATTTACCAAAAAAGGAAAGGTCAAAGGGAAGAAAATTTGCTGCTCTCCTCAATGACCTGTGATGTAAAATTTGGCAGCAAATATAATCAAAATTCAATTACCATGAAAAAAGTTTTTTTATTAGCGATTGCAATTATCTCCTTACATTCTTGTCAGAATGATGACGCAGCTGCGGATTCATCATTTGCAATGACTTCTGCCGGTGCAGATTATTCAGGTGTTCCTTCAACAGTACAGACTGTCAGCGGAAACATTACTACTAACACTACCTGGACAAATGACAGAGTGTGGGAAATCAGCGGAGTGGTTCGCGTAATTGGCGCTAAATTAACGATACAGCCAGGTACTTTCATCAAGGCAAAACCATTAGCCGCCGGAGTGGCAACAGGAGTATTGGTAGTTACAAAAACAGGACAGATTGATGCTCAGGGTACTGCTGCTTCTCCAATTATCTTTACAAGTTACAACCTTTTAGACGGAAATGCTTCTACAGTAGGAACTCCTGGAGATTTTGGAGGAGTTGCCCTTTTAGGAGACGCTCAGGTAAATACAGGGGTAACTACAAACGTTATCGAAGGTTTAGGAGATCAGCCAAACGTATCTGATTTTTACTATGGTGGATCAAACAACGCACACAATGCCGGAATCCTGAAATATGTTCGTATCGAATTTGCAGGTCGTATTCTGGATGCTGCTACAGGTGTTGAAATCAACGGATTAACATTTGGTGGTGTTGGTAGCGGTACAACTGTAGATTATGTACAGGTATCTTACGGAAGAGATGATTCATTTGAGTTCTTTGGGGGAACTGTAAATGCATCTCACTTAGTTTCTTTGGCACCGGATGATGATAACTTTGATTTCGATTTTGGTTATACAGGTACAATTACTAAAGCAATCGCTATTGCCGATAAAAATTCTACTCACAGTTTAAGCGGTGGAAACCCTGATTCAAACGGTATCGAATTAGACAACAATGCTACAGGAACTTCTACAGCAATTATCACAAGACCTGTAATTTCTCAAATGTCTATCATTGGAACAAGCTCTGCTGCAGATGCTGCTCTTTACGAAAATGCAATCCATGTGCGCAGATTAGGACAGGTAAGCCTTACTAACGTAACCGTTACAGGATATGTTACCGGAATCAGATGGGAAAGCCCTTCACTTCCTGCTAACTCTTCATGGAGCCTTTTATCAGTTCACGGATTTACAAATCCTGTATTACCAACGGGTACTTCATTAGGATTAGGAAGCACAACTTCTACAGTTAATCCTGCTACAGCATGGAGCTTAACACAGCCATTCTTCAATAATGGTACATTAAACTTCACAGGAGCAACAGGTGCGTTTAAAACAGAAGCAAACTGGACCAATACATGGACTAAGTTTCTTAATTTTTAATTAGCATTCCTTATTAAGTAATAGTTCAGGCTGCCTAAAGAGTGTTTATGTTTTTTTTAGGGCTGGTCAGTTCAGTACGCCGTCTGCTTTATCATTGCTCATCTTACGGCAGAAGCGCACTACTGTTCCCGCTCTTTAGGCAGCCTTCTTTTAAACAACAAAAAATGAAACATAAACTACTCTTATTACTCTTTTTACTAACCTCCGGAATGGTATCGGCACAGTTTACCATCTGGGAAGATGATTTTGATGATGCTGAAGTATCAGACTGGATATTACGGGATGCCGATGGTGACGGAATGAACTGGATTGCCCGAAACAATATACAGCTTGATGAAAATGGAGCCATAACAGGCGGTACTTATAAAGTTCTGGGAACCTATAATATTGATTTTGCCAGCGGTGCTCCTTTGGGAGTAGAACAGAAAAACTGGGCTATAATGCCCGAAATAGATTTGTCGTATTATGCCGGAAGCATGGAAATGACTGTAAATGCCCAAAAAGCGATATTCGACGGTCCGGATGTTTTGTATTTATACGCTTCTACAACCAATACTGATCCTGATTCGTTTTCTCAGGTCGGAGCAATAGAGATTACCAGAGAATCTGTAATGGACACAGAATTTAAAGACTATATTTTTGATATTACACCTTTCGTTGGACTGTCAAAAGTATATTTCGCTTTTTTAAGCGCACCCAATTTTGTTATTGGTTATGAAATAGATAAAGTTTCGATAACCGCAGCTAGATTAGGATTAGACAATCAGGAAGATAAAAAGAATACTTTTCTGAAGCAGAATCCGGTAACCGATTTCGTAAAACTGGAATTGGGAACCACTATAAACCAGGAAGATTTTACACTAAAAATATACAATACGGCCGGTACACTGTTGAAAGAATCACCTTATAAACCAGAAGGAATTTTGGTTAGTGATTTGGCTTCGGGTGTTTATTTCCTGCTTATAAAAGAGGGAGATGCCGTAAAAAAAATAAAGTTTATCAAACAATAATAGCAAAGACGAGTCCTTGTTACTTTTTAATATTTTATACTTCATGAAGAAAATAGTCAAAGCCATATTTCTTTTTTTTATACCTGTGGTTCTTTTTACGGCCTGTACCAACGACAATTTAGTTCCGCTTTATGAGGAACAAAAAGCAGGAAAAATAGTGATACGAGGTTATAATGCCATGCAGGATTCATTGCAGATTGCCATAGACGGAAAACCGCTCATTTTTGATAAACATGACGCTTTTCTGAAAAAAGTAGAAAGAAACTACGAGTTTGTTTTTTATGATAATGCCATTAAAAATGTCGAAATTATTCATAAAAACACACAGGAGGTTTTACATACCTATACTTTTACAGCAGCCAAACCGGTAGATACCCTTTCTTTTTTTGCTAAAGAAAATATCTGGATAGGAAATGTTTTATCTTTTAAACCCGGGAAATTAACTGAAACGGGGCGTACAGGATATAAATTTATTTTTCCGTCAGTTAATAAATATTCCAAAAGCGGTTATAATGGTTCTTTAGATGCCGTTATCCGAAAAGTGAACGGGGAACTGCTGGGAATCTCCGAAAACATAAAAACAGACCAGTTTAGTACTTTTTGTGAATTCACCTTTAGTTTGCCGCCTATTATTGATATCGAACTGGTAAAACACGGCACCAATGAATCGTATGTTCCCGGAAGAAGAGTTGTTTTCAGGACTGTGACCCAAAAAAACAAATCCAGTTTGATTGTTTTTGAAGAAAAAGCCAATGCTGAAGGCGGTTTTCAAAATGTGGAAGGCTTACTTAATTTAACGGATTATTTTTCATTTTAAATGCCGGACCAGCGTTTTACATATTACACTGTTTTCAGAAATTTTCTATTCGTTGTTTTCATACTTACGGCATCCTGTCAAAACGATGATGAGCCGATACAATATGAAGCCGGTACCAATGAATATGTAAATGACTGGATATACAGCCAGATGAAAAGATATTACCGGTGGAATACCACTATGCCGGATAAAAGCAATTTAAAGCTTAATCCCAAAGAGTATTTCTCCAGGCTTTTGCAAAAAGAAGACATTTATTCCTATATGATGCATCCGGAGCTGCCCGAAACAGCTCCTAAAAGCCTCAGACGAAGTTTTGGTTTTGATATTTCCTTTTTTGAATTAAACGGAAAATATTACGGAGCCGTTTTATATGCACTCGAAGATTCTCCCGCCAAAAGAAGCGGGTTAAAAAGAGGAAAACTGATTACCGCAATTGACGGTACAGAAATAAGCCAGAGTAATTATACACAATTGTATACTAAAATGGCAGAAGCTTCCCGAATCAGTTTACAGTTAGTTTCCTATTCAGCGGAATCCGGTTTTTCTGAACCGGAAGAAATTACCATAGAACAGGGATATAACTTTTCGCAGCCCATTCCGTATCATAGTATCGCAATTGGAACTAAAAAAACAGCTTATGTCGGGATTCCGCATTTTGATGTGGGGCAGGCGGGTCTGTACCTTCAGATTTTTGAAAAACTGAAAAACGAATCGATAACAGAACTGGTACTGGATTTAAGATACAATGGAGGAGGTGATATTGCTTCGGCAGCCGCCTTAAGCATTATTCTGGCACCTCAAATTCAGCCTGCTGATCTTTTTATCAAATTTGAAGGAAATGCCAATGGAGGAAACGTAGACCAGTCCTTTCAGCAGGCATTAGCAGCCAACGAAACCCGGATTAGCTTTGAAGCGCTGCGAAATGTTCATCCTTCCATAAACCGGGTTTTTGTTTTATGCGGAAAACATACTGCTTCGGCTTCAGAATTAATCATAAACAACCTGAAACCTTATATGGAAGTCATTACAATAGGCGAAACAACTTTTGGTAAAGATGTGGCAGGATTTCCAATAGAAGACAACCGCATTACAGGAAAAAGAGGCTGGACCTTATATCCGGCCATTTATAAATTATACAATTCCAGACACGAAGGAAATTATTCAAAAGGAATACAGCCTGTTATTGCTGTCAACGAAATACAGCGGCCCGAAATTTTTCCTTTAGGGGATCCTTCTGAAGCAGTTCTGGCAGCTGCTTTGAAGATAATGAATCCGGGTACAGCCAGAATAAAATCTGCAATTGTAACAACGCTGCCTTTATCTGCGAACAAAGCAGATGCCGGATGGGTAGAATTTATTCCGTAGTTTTAAAATAATCAGCTTTATGCAGGGAATCGATAAAAGAGAACATCAAAACTTAGTAGAAGTATTTAAAAAGTATAAAAACATTTACTGCAGCAGTAAAATGGAACTGGAAGACAATACCCGAATTTACCAGAATATGGAAGAACTCGATATATTATACAGCAGTTTTATGGTTTTATTTACCGAATTACAGAGATGCGCCCGAAGTTACGAACTCAAAAAAGCATCCACGCGCAGTATACTTCATAAAAATTTAAGAAAGCTGAACAGCGAAGCACAAAGAAGAAAGTAAATAATACTTTGCGGCAGTAATTCAGACTTAATCAAACAATACTTTTTACGGACTCCTTTGAATTTAAAGAATAGCAGGGGAATATCTTTACTAAAGCCATCATAACAAAATCCGGCTTTCAGCTTTTTAAATTTGAAGAAGCTTTTCATACTATTTTAAGCGGAATAGGGTATTTACGCTATCTGGTCAGGATTTGGTTATCTAAAAAAAGCTAGTGTTTTCTTGCGTTTAATGCTGTTTTTTAGGTATAAAAATAGATATGTGAAAATTTTAAATCCAATTTGTTGGTAAATAATACGTGATTGGTCGTAAATGTAAAATATTATGCAAAAACGGATAATATAGTCTTAGCATGTGGTAATATAAGCATTTTCCTAGACTCTGATTTAACATAATTTTACAAGTGTTAATAATACACTAACCAAATATCGTTAAATTATGAAACCAACCACTCATGCTTTAAAAGGTACTGCAGCGTCTTGTTACAGAGACAGGAAGCTGTTTACAATTTTATTATTGTTTGTTGTTTTTGCTTCATTTTCGCAGCAGAAAATCACAGGAAAAATTACAGATGCAGACAATCTTCCTCTTCCCGGAGTATCCGTTTTAGAAAAGAACACAACCAATGCCGCGGCAACTGATTTCGATGGGAAATTTGAAATTGTAACAAAAGGAAATGATGCCATTTTAGTTTTCTCTTATTTAGGACTCAAAACAAAAGAAGTAAAACCCGGCAGTAAAACTGTTCTGAATGTTGTTCTGGAATCAGATGTAAATGAATTAACAGAAGTTGTTTTAATTGGATACGGTTCGCAGAAAAAAGGAGATGTTACCAGTGCGATTGCTTCTGTAAAATCAACCGATTTTGTTCAGGGGAATGTACGTGATGCAGCACAGTTAATTCAGGGAAAAGTAGCGGGACTTACCGTTTCAGCACCTTCCGGTGACCCAACCGAAGGTTCCCAGATTCAGTTAAGGGGATTTTCTTCTCTTACGGGCAGCAGTGCTCCTTTAATTTTAGTAGACGGAGTACCCGGCAGTTTAAATACTGTGGCGCCCGAAGATATTGCCTCGATCGATGTTCTTAAAGACGGATCAGCAACAGCTATTTACGGGACACGAGGAACCAATGGTGTTGTAATCATTACAACAAAAAGCGGAAGTTTTAATTCTAAACCTACTATTGAGTACAATGGTTATTCGACTGTTTCAACAATAAGCAGACGAATGAACTTTTTAGATGCGAATCAGCTGCGTGAAAAAATGGCTGAAGGTTATACTTTTATCGGGGCCAACAATAAAGATTTCGGTTCTAATACAGACTGGCTTGACGAAATTACCCGTACAGCACTTACCCAAACACATAATGTATTGTTCAGAGGTGGTACAGATGTAACCAATATTAGTGCCTCTATTAACTATAAAGGCGGTGATGGAATATTTTTAAAGTCCGATAACACCAGAATGACAGGAAGAGCAGATGTAAGCCATTCGATGTTTGATAAAAGATTAAAGACCAATATTGGTTTCATTGCCAGTGAACAGGTTTATAATGCTTTAGGAGACGGAACCAGTTTTAATCCTTATATCTACAGACAGGCTTTGATTCGAAATCCTACAGAACCTGTAAGAGATGAAAATGGAAAATGGAATGAAAGAGATGTTTATTTCTATGATAATCCGGTTGGTTATATAGAAGAAACAATAGGAGAGAACAGGTTAAGAAATACGCGTTTTGATTTTAGTATGAGCTACGATTTTAATCAGCATTTTAAATTAAAAGGAGTTTATACCAGAAAAGGTAATTCAATTATGAGAGGTTTTTACCAGACTAAAAACCATGTCTCAACAGTAAAATACGGGCAGGATGGATTTGCTTCCAGAAGCGCAGAAGATTACCGCGGAAATTATGGTGAATTTACATTAGATTATAAACAATCTTTTGGGAAACATACTTTTACAGGACTTGCAGGTTACAACTATGAAGATAACGTAACAGAAGGATTTTATGCCACAAACAGACGTTTTCCTACAGATGCCTTTACGTACAATAACATAGGTTCTGGTCAGGGGCTTCAATTGGGAGAAGCAGGAATGGGAAGTTATAAAAACTCTAATACATTGATTGCATTCTTTGGCCGTATGACCTATAACTATGATAACAGGTATCTGTTAATGGCCAGTATCAGACATGAAGGGTCATCCCGATTTGGAGAAGACAACAAATGGGGAAATTTCCCGGGAATTTCGGCCGGATGGCGTATCAGTAACGAAGCTTTCATGAGTAATGCAAAATGGGTCAGTGATTTAAAATTAAGAGCAGGTTATGGTATTACCGGAATTAATGCAGGAACGAACTATCAGTCATTAAGCGGATTAACGTATGGCGACTATTTTTTAAATGACGGAAAATGGATTAGAGAATTGGTGCCTACCAGAAATGCCAATCCTGATTTGAAATGGGAGCGAAAGGAAGAGCTTAATTTTGGTTTAGATTTTGGCTTTTTTGAAGGCCGTATCAGCGGAGCCGTTGACTATTACAGAAGAACTACAAAAGATGCTCTGATGGATTACAGCGTTCCAACACCCCCTTATTTTTTTGGAACGATAGCCGCTAATGCTGCGGAAATTAAAAATTCTGGTTTAGAACTGTTATTGAATGTTACTCCGGTAAAAACTAAAGATTTTAGTTGGACAGCGAATTTAACATACTCCAGAAATACTAATAAAATTGTATCCTTATCCAATGATAAATTTCAGCTTACCAATAACTTTTTTGATACGGGATACACCGGAGAGCCTATCCAGATTTCAACACACCGTATTCAGGAAGGACAGCCGGTTGGTAATTTCTTTGGTCTGAAAAGTGTAGATATTACCGATGACGGTATCTGGATCATTGAAACACCCGACGGAAGAAGAATTCCGGCGACAGAAGCCACAACCGAAGACCGCCAGATATTAGGAAACGGACTTCCAAAATCATATTACGGCATTAACAATACAGTACGCTATAAAAACTGGGATATGAATATCAACCTGAGAGGGGCAGCAGATTACCAGATCCTGAATTTTTCCAGAATGTTTTATGAAAACCCGACTATTGCTTACAACACTTTAGATTCTGCTTATGATAAAGTATATGATAAAGCCGTACTAAATGATGTACAGCGTTATGTAAGCTACTACGTTGAAGATGGTGACTTCCTGAAAATCGATAACATTACTTTAGGTTTTACACTTCCTAAATCGACTGTTAAGTTTATCGATACTTTAAGAATTTATGTAGCGGGGAACAATCTGGCCACTTTCACAAAGTATAAAGGAATTGACCCTGAGGTAAACAGAGAAGGTTTGTTTCCGGGTAACGACGACAGGGACAAATACCCTTCGACCAGATCATTTTCATTAGGACTTAATATCACACTTTAAAAAATAAGAGAAATGAAAAATTTAATAAATCAATTATCTTTCTTAAAAAAGAAGATTTTATACTTCGCCTTAATTATTACAGCAGGCTTGTCTTTGTCTGGCTGTACAGACCTGAATGAAGAAGTGTTCTCAGAAGTAACCGAATCTAATTTTGTTGCCTCAGAATCAGATATTGTGGCCATTATGGCTTCGGCTTATACACCTTTACGTTATGTGATGGACTGGCAGGGGTTATTTGATGTACAGGAAGAACCCGGAGATGCATTTGTTACGCCTACAAGACCAAATGGCTGGGACGATGGAGGAACTTATAAAAGAATGCACTTTCACGAATGGACAAAAACTGACTGGCAGCCCAGAAATACGTGGATTACCTGTTTTAACGGAATTAACGCGGCTAACAGGGTTATGCTGCAGATGGAATCCGGAAAGTTTCCAATTAGTGAAGAGCAGAAAGTCGCTATTCTGGCCGAAATGAGAGCCGTGAGAGCACTATATTATTCTATTTTGGTCGATACACATGGTAATGTTCCTATTATTCCTAATTACAGCGATAAACTTCCGGAACAGAATACAAGAGTAGAAGTTTATAATTTTATTGTAAGCGAATTAAATGAGGTAATTCCGGATCTGTCAGCTAAAGTAGATAAAAGTACGTATGGTCGTATGACCCAGTGGTCTGCTTATCATGTATTAGCAAGAGTGTATTTAAATGCCGAAGTATATTCCGGTACAGCACAATGGCAGAAATGTATCGAGGCATGTGATAAGATTATAGCAAGCGGCTTTTTTAAAAAATCAGATTCTTATAAAGCTATTTTCAGCGCGACCAATGAAAGCAATCCGGAAATGGTTTTTGCAATTCCTTATGACCAGAAGTACGCTGGAGGATTTAGTGCTCATATGAAGATGCTGTTGCCTGGTCATAGAAAAGTATTCGGAATGGAAACACAGCCTTGGGGAGGTTCAAGCTGTAACCCGCAGTTTATAGACAGTTATAATCCAAAAGATAAACGTTTGGCAGATACCTGGCTGATGGGAAATCAATATAACGCAGATACTGGTAGTATTGAATTTGCCTTGACTAAAGAAATGCCAAGTATATATTCATGTGATGCAACACAAGGTTTCAGATGCGGAAAATTTGAGATACAACGCGGTGCTACAGGAAGTCTTAATAATGATTTTCCTTTCTTAAGATATACGGATGTTTTAATGATGAAAGCTGAATGTTTATTAAGAACAGGGCAAAGTACAGAAGCCGCCCAGATCGTTACCGATGTAAGATTGAGATCTTTTGATAATCCTGCCGATGCCGCCGTAACCGGAGCAGAGCTTCAGGGAAATACAACCATTAAATACGGTACACTGGCTAAAGACGGAACGATTGATCAGCCTGGAGACCAGACTGTAGTTCAGTATGGCAGATTTTTGGATGAATTAGGCTGGGAATTTGCCGCTGAAGCCAGAAGAAGAACCGATTTAATCCGTTTTGGGGTATATCAGAAAAAAAGCTGGTACAATCATGTTCCAAAAGGAAATTATACAACACTTTTCCCTATTGGATTAGAAGAATTAAATACAAACAAAAATTTGAAACAAAATCCGGGGTATTAATCCGGGCATAACCGTAAAGTTTAAGGTTGCAAGTTGGTCACTTGTAAGTGTTGAAAAGCTATCCCTTATAGATTTAGGGATGGCTTTTCATTTTTTTAAGTTAAAATCAGGTACTATGAAACATACATTACAAATTAGAACTTTAAAAATCAGCTGTGCAGTACTGATCTGCTTAAGCCTGATTTCGTGCACAACCACGTCTAAGCTTACGTCTTCGCAGATAAAAACAGCTTATACTGTTTCTTTTGATAACCCGGAATCCCATTATCTGGAAGTGGTTTTAGATTTGGAACAGCTTCCTTCCTCACAAACCAGTCTGATACTTCCGGTCTGGACACCCGGTTATTATTTAATTTTAGATACACCCCGTTATGTTGTAGATTTTGAGGTGACCGATAAAGAAGGTCATAAAATAGATTGGAACAAAAAGGCCAAAAACTGCTGGGTAGTTTATAATCAGGATAAAAGAGATATAAAAGTTAAATACCGGGTTTTTGCCAATAAAAAATCGGTTGCAGAATCTTATGTTGATGCCGATAAAGCTTTTTTAATGCCCAACACTATTTTGATGCATGTAGAGAATACCGTAAACAATCCGGTAACACTGACTCTTAATCCTCATAAAAACTGGAAAAAAGTTTCGACAGGATTACGTCCGCTGCAGGAGAATGCCCTGACGTTTCAGGCTAAAAATATCGATATTTTGTATGATAGTCCTGTTTATCTGGGCAATCAGAAAACTATAGATTTCGAACACGAAGGAAAATCATATGCGTTGGGAATTGCTACTCCCAAAGGACTAAACGAAGAAAAGTTTATTTCTGATCTCAAAAAAATAATGACTGCCACAACCGCTGTCATGAAAAAAGTGCCGTATGATTATTACAGTTATATTATGATGGAAGCGGGCGGCGGCGGTTTGGAGCACTGGAATTCCCAGGCCATATTTACCCAGGGCAGTTTTGACTTCAGATCAAAAGAACAGTATACCGATTTTTTGAATTTTGTAACCCATGAATATTTTCATTTGTATAATGTAAAAGCCATTCGTCCTGTAGAATTGGGGCCTTTTGATTACAATAAAGAAAACTACACCACCATGTTATGGGTTTCCGAAGGTTTTACAGTGTATTACGAATATATTATTATGCTGAAAGCCGGCCTGCTTACCGGAGATGAAGCCCTTAAATATATTACAGAATCTATAAAACGATATGAAAATATTGAAGGCAGCAGGCATATGTCGCTTGCCAGATCCAGTTTTGATATCTGGCTGAACTTTTTCAATAATGAAAGTAATGCGAAACAAACTACGATATCGTATTACAACAAAGGCCCGATAATAGGTTTACTGCTGGATTTAGAAATCAGAAACAATACCCGAAATCAAAAATCCTTAGACGATGTCATGCGTTTTTTATACAATGAATACTATGAAAAAAAGAAAAGAGGATTTACCGAAGCTGAGTTTTGGCAGGTGTGCGAACAAATAGCAGGAAAACCCCTTGCAGAGATACAATCGTATGTAAATACCGTAGATGAAATTAATTACACTAAATATTTACAGTATGCAGGACTGCAGATTGATTTAAGCCCGGTTCAGCCATCGGTGCCCAAACCGGAGATTACAGAAAGAAGTTTTGAGATAAAAGCACTTCCGGAAGTGTCACCATTACAGTCAGAGATCCGAAAATCTATTTTTAAATTATAAAAGCTAAAACTGTGCGCGATACTGAGAAGGAGAAATACCCTTTAGTTCCTTAAATTTTCGGTTGAAGTTGGCAATATCCTGAAAACCGCACAATTCAGAAATCGACGAGATAGAAAGGTCTTTTTTATGATGGAGGAGTTTACAGGCATTTTCAATTCTGATTTCGATCAAAAACTGAAAGAAAGTTTTATTGGTACGTTTTTTAAAATAACGGCAGAAGGCATTTTTACTCATATTAGCCTTATTGGCAACTTCGTCCAGAGTAATGTTATGGTGATAATGCTCAACAGCATATTCAAAAACAGCACTCATACGTCTTCCTTCATCATCTGTATATTTCTTTTTATATACGAACGAAGAAAGCGGGGTTTTCTCAGAAGAAATAATGATGTTTATAATTTTTAGAAAAGAAGCGATTCGCTGTATTTTGTTCTGTTTTTTAAGTTTTGAAAATTGATGGATAATTTTATTCTGGTTCGAAAGGATTTTCATTCCGTATTCCGAATCCTTAAAAAAATCTTCCACATTACTCATATCAGTCAGGGCAAAGAAATCTTTTCCAAAAGAAGTTTTGGTAAAAAAAAGAGTCAGCATTACAGACTCCTCACTTGCTTCTACATTACTTCTAAAAACATGAGGTAAGTTTTCGCCAATAACCAAAATGTCTTCCTCTTTATAATCGTTAATCGAATCTCCAACGATTAGAGTACCAGAACCTTTCAGGATATAACTAATCTGAATTTCTTCATGCTGATGCAGCTGATCATAAAACACACGTTCTATATCCTCCTGATAAATAAGAGCTTCTCTCTCGGTTTTAGGTATTTTAAAAGGTAAAATTTTCAACGGAATAGTATTTAATTATGTAAATATTATCAAAAAAATCAGATTATCCAACAGATGTGGTAATATAGTCCAGATATAGGTTAATAATGACAAAGAGGGCTTTTTGTTTAAGTCTTATTTTTGATAAAAATTATGATATGAAGATAAATTGGGAAGGCGTAATGCCAGCTGTAACCACTAAGTTTACAGCAGAAGGTCAACTGGACCTCGTAATGTTCGAAAAAAATATTAAGGCGCAGATCGAAGCCGGAGTTAACGGAATTATACTGGGTGGAACCCTTGGAGAAGCCAGTACCTTAACAAAGGAAGAGAAAGAAGTTTTAATAAATACTACTTTAAGATTAGCAGAGGGAAAAATTCAGGTAATCGTAAATATTGCCGAGCAGACTACCAGTGAAGCTGTTGCTTTGGCTAAGCGTGCCGAAGCATTAGGTGTAAACGGTTTAATGCTACTGCCGCCAATGCGTTACAAAGCAACTGATTATGAAACAGTAGTTTACTTTAAAGAAATTGCCCAAAGTACTTCACTGCCTATTATGATTTACAACAATCCGGTTGACTATAAAATTGAAGTGACACTGGATATGTTTGAAGAATTATTACAGCTTGAAAACATTCAGGCCGTAAAAGAATCAACACGTGATATTAGTAATGTAATCCGAATCAGAAACCGTTTTGGAAACCGTTTAAAAGTGTTTTGTGGTGTAGATACTCTGGCCCTTGAAAGTTTAGTAACCGGAGCCGATGGCTGGGTAGCAGGATTGGTAGTAGCGTATCCGGCAGAAACCGTAGCTATTTATAAATTAGTAAAAGCCGGAAGAGTAGACGAAGCCGTAGCTATTTACAAATGGTTTATGCCTTTGTTAGAACTGGATATTTCTCCGCAGCTGGTACAGAATATAAAACTGGCAGAGGTAGCAACCGGATTGGGAACCGAAAACGTAAGAGCTCCAAGACTGCCTCTTCAGGGGAAAGAAAGAGAGCGTGTTTTAGCGGTTATTGACTCAGCCATGAAAAGCAGACCCGTTTTACCGGACTACAAAAACATTTAAATTAACTTTATAAAGAAAGCGATGACTACAGGTAAAAATTATATAGGAGAGGAGCTTTCCGCAAAAGGGCAAAAGACATTCAGAACCATAAACCCGGAACTGAATACAGAAAATGAAACCGTTTTTTATGAGGCTTCTCCAGATGAAATCAATCAGGCCGTACTTCTGGCCGAAGAAGCTTTTAAAACGTACAACAAAACGGAAGATGCCAAAAGAGCTGATTTCCTCGAAGCTGTCGCCGAAGAAATTGAAGCACTTGGAGACGAACTACTAACCGTTTATATGCAGGAATCCGGACTTCCGGCTGTAAGGGCAAACGGTGAACGTGCCAGAACGATGGGGCAGTTAAAAGCTTTTGCTGTCATGCTTAGAGAAGGATCCTGGGTAGAAGCCATTATCAATAAAACCGAAGGGAAACCCGACATCCGCAGACTGCAGATTCCTATAGGACCTGTCGTAGTGTTTGGAGCCAGTAATTTTCCACTGGCTTATTCTACTGCCGGAGGAGATACAGCCAGCGCTCTTGCTGCCGGCTGTCCTGTAGTGGTAAAATCGCATCCGCTTCATGCCGGAACCGGAGAATTAATTGCCTCTGCCGTAATAAAAGCAGCTAAAAGAACCGGAATGCCAAATGGTGTTTTCTCTAATCTCAACAGCAGCGGAACTGAAGTAGGAAAAATGCTGGTAGAACATCCGGCTGTAAAAGCAGTAGGATTTACAGGAAGTATTAAAGGCGGTAAAGCACTTTGTCAGATAGCCGCCTCAAGAGCCGTTCCAATTCCGGTTTATGCCGAAATGGGAAGTATAAATCCGGTGTTGGTTTTACCTTCTGCTTTAAAAACAGATACTCAGAAATGGGCGCAGAACTATGCCGCATCCATTATGGCCGGAACGGGACAATTTTGTACCAATCCGGGGCTTATTTTAGGAATAAACAGTGCAGAATTAGAGAATTTTATTACTATTTTAGCGTCAGAGGCTGATAAATTAGATCCTGGCTGCATGCTTCATCCGGCTATAAAAAGCCAGTATGAAAATCAAAAAGCAGAAGTGCTTGGGCAGCAGGGATATACAAAAAAAACAACTTTAGAGAAGGAAGTAAAACCCAATTATGCGCTGCAGCAGATAATTGCAGTAGAAGGCAGTACTTTTTTAAAAAATAAAGCCTTTCATAAGGAAGTTTTCGGGCCTTTTTCTATAGTGGTAAAATGCGATGATGTACAGCAGCTCAACACCATTATTTTAGAATTAGAAGGACAGCTGACAGGAACCGTTTTGAATACAGATTTACAAGAGCTCAATACCTTTAAAGAAGTAATCGAAAACCTTACAAACAAAGTAGGACGCTTAGTTTTTAATAGCGTTCCTACAGGAGTCGAAGTCTGCTCAGGTATGACACACGGAGGTCCTTTTCCGGCCAGTTCCGACAGTAAGTTCAGCTCAGTGGGGTTAACAGCTGTTAAAAGATGGGTTCGTCCGGTTACTTTTCAGGACTGGCCTGAAACCTTGCTGCCAGCCGCATTACAGGATCAAAATCCGTTAGGTATTTATAGAACAGTAAATGATATATTAACCCAGAATCCTATTTAGTTTATGCCAAGAAAAACTTTTTTTTGCGTGGATGCTCATACTTGTGGTAATCCGGTAAGGGTAGTAGCCGGAGGCGGCCCAAATCTGGCTGGAAAAAATATGAGCGAAAAACGCCAGCACTTTTTAAAAGAATACGACTGGATTCGCAAAGGGCTGATGTTTGAACCCAGAGGCCATGATATGATGAGCGGCAGTATTTTATACCCGCCCAGTAATCCTGAAAATGATTTTGGAATCTTATTTATCGAAACCTCAGGCTGTCTGCCTATGTGCGGACACGGAACCATCGGAACCATAACCATTGCCATTGAAGAAGGTCTGGTTTCTCCAAAGATTCCCGGAAAAATCAAAATGGAAGCTCCGGCCGGTTTAGTAAACATCGAATACCAGCAGACCGGAAAAAAAGTAGACTGGGTGCGTTTAACTAATGTAAAATCATATTTAGCCGCCGAAAGCCTTACGATTGACTGCCCGGAATTAGGAGAAATCGTATTTGATGTGGCGTACGGTGGAAATTATTATGCCATTGTAGACCCGCAGAAGAATTTTTCAGGCATTCAGGATTATACCGCAGCAAAAATTGTACAGTACAGTCAGGAAGTCCGTAAACGTATCAACGCGAAATATCCTGATAAGTTTATTCATCCGGAAAATGATACGATTCGTGATGTAAGCCATATGTTATGGACAGGCGATCCTTTAGATCCGTCTTCTTCCGGAAGAAACGCTGTTTTTTACGGAGATAAAGCCATTGACCGTTCTCCTTGCGGCACCGGAACTTCGGCCAGAATTGCACAGCTTCATGCCAAGGGAAAACTTAAAAAAGGAGAATCCTATATTCATGAAAGTTTTATTGGCAGCAAATTTATTGGTAAAGTAGAAGAAGAAACCGCTATAGGAGATATAAAAGCCATTGTACCCAGTATTCAGGGATGGGCAAAAGTATACGGTTACAACAACATCATTATTGATGAAGACGATGATCCGTATGCCTTCGGATTTCAGGTAATTTAAAAAGAAATAAAAACGCTCATAAATTCACTGGTTTACAGAACTTTTTCTGGCCGGTGAATTTTTAAATTTATAATTATAATGAAAAAAGTAAGTATAATTGGCGGTGGAATAATTGGCTTATGTTCGGCCTATTATCTGGCCAAAGAAGGGTATGAGGTGGTTGTTTTTGATAAGTCGGATATGAGTGACGGCTGTTCGTACGGAAATGCCGGAATGATTGTTCCCTCTCATATCATCCCGCTGGCACAGCCCGGAATGATAGCACAAGGTATTAAATGGATGTTCGATAGTCATAGTCCGTTTTATGTAAAACCCCGTCTGAATGTCGATTTAATGAAATGGGGACTTCAGTTTTACAAACATGCTAATCTTAAACATGTTGAAAAAGCGATGCCTGCACTTCGGGATCTGTCACTTTTAAGTAAAGAACTTTACCAGGATTTTGCGAAACAAAACAGCTCTTTTTTCTATGAAGAAAAAGGTCTTTTAATGTTGTATAAAACCGAAAAAACCGGGGAAGAAATAGAACATGAAGGAATCCTGGCAGAAAAACTCGGACTTGAGGTTGATTTTCTTTCCAAAGCAGAAGTTTCACAACTCGAAAAAGGAACAGCAGCCAATGTAATAGGCGGTGTACATTACAAAAGTGATGCTCATTTATATCCGCAGAAATTCATGCAGTTTATAAAAGAAGAATTAAACAGGTTAAATGTCAAAATAGAACAACATACTACGGTTACCGATTTTGTTATAAAAAACAATACCGTTGCCGAAATCGTAACCAATAAAGGCAATTTTACTTCCGATGAGGTAATTCTGGCCGCCGGATCATGGAGTCCGCATATTGCCAGAAAGCTGAATATAAACATTTCGGTGCTGCCCGGAAAAGGATACAGTTTTACCTTAAAAAATCAGGAACATAAACCGTCGATTCCTTCTATTTTATGTGAAGGTAAAGTGGCCGTAACCCCTATGGATACAGATATTCGCTTTGGTGGAACTATGGAAATTACCCATACAAACGATATTAAAATTAACCAAAACAGACTGCAGGGCATCGTAAACTCTATTAATGACTTTTATCCGGAACTGCAGATAGAAATGCCTAAGCAGGAAGATACATGGTTTGGTTTCCGGCCTTGCACCCCTTCCGGTATGCCCGTAATTGCCCGTGATAAAAAACTAAAAAACCTGACTGTAGTAACGGGACACGCCATGATGGGATTAAGCCTTGCTCCGGCAACCGGAAAAATAGTTTCAGAAATCATTGCTGATAAACCAGTTTCTGTAAATACAGAGATGTTTCAGCTTTAAAAAAATCAGCTTCATGATTAAAAATGGAGCTGATTTTTTTTTATTGAAGGCTGCCGCGAATTACACAAATTTTCACGAATTATTACACAATGTTATGCAAAAGCCCCACTGGGGCGGCATATTGCCATTGAAATTAACACTGTCATTGCCATTTTCATTGATATTGACATTGCTATTGACATTGTGATTGCCATTGACATTGATATTGCCATTGACATTGATATTGACATTGACATTGTGATTATCATTAACTATTGATTACAAATGAACTAATACCTCAACTCACAATCGAATTCAGGAACTAAAACCATTTTTGAATTCTGTCATTCTTTGTAATCCTGATCAAAAAACAAATAAAAAACAACCAAACAAACCAAAAAATGAAAGACCAGAACCATGAAGAATTTAAAAAGGAATTAGGGCTTCTCGACGGAACTATGCTTGTAGTAGGTTCGATGATCGGATCGGGAATATTTATTGTCAGCGCCGATATTGCCAGACAGGTAGGATCAACGGGATGGCTGATTTTGATCTGGCTGATTTCGGGAATCATAACCATGATCGCTGCGGTTAGTTATGGTGAATTAAGCGCTATGTTTCCCAATGCCGGAGGACAGTATGTGTATTTAAAAGAAGCTTATAATAAATTAACCGCCTTTTTGTACGGCTGGAGTTTTTTCGCAGTCATTCAAACCGGGACTATTGCAGCTGTTGGTGTTGCCTTTTCAAAATTTACAGCTTATATCATTCCGGCAGTGAGCGACGAAAATATTCTATATCAGATAGGCAGTTTTAAACTCAATGTAGCTCAGATCGTATCTATTGTGACTATTTTTTTTCTCACTTATCTCAATACAAGAGGAGTGAAAAACAGTAAAACACTGCAGACCATTCTTACGATTATAAAAATCCTTTCTATTTCCGGTCTGATTATTTTTGGCTTTACACTAGCAGCTAAAGCTTCGGTATGGGATATGAACTGGACAGATGCCTGGACTCCTCATTCTTTTGATACCGCCACGTCTTCATGGATGCCAATCGGCACCACAGCATTGATTTCGGGGATTTCGGCGGCTATGGTGGGAACACTATTTTCCAGCGATTCCTGGACAGGTGTTACTTTTATAGCAGGTGAAATCAAGAACCCAAAACGCAATGTCGGTTTAAGCATGTTTTTAGGAACACTCATTGTCACGGTTATTTATGTTTTAACGAATTTAATGTACGTAGCTGTAATTCCGCTTAGCGAAATAGCGGGAGCCAAGTCAGACAGGGTGGCGGTCGTAGCTTCTCAGTACATTTTTGGAAATATCGGAACACTCATTATTGCCCTCATGATCATGATCTCAACATTTGCCTGTAACAACGGTTTAATTATGGCCGGTGCCCGGGTATATTATACGATGGCAAATGATGGTTTGTTTTTTAAGAAAGCGGCTGTACTCAATCATCAGAGTGTTCCGGCCTGGGCACTTTGGGCACAGTGTTTATGGGCTTCTGTATTATGTCTTACCGGAAAATACGGCGATTTACTAGATTATGTCATTATCATTGTCCTTATTTTCTACATCCTGACCATTTACGGAATCATCCGTCTTCGAAAAAAAATGCCGGACAGAATTCGCCCTTACAAAGCCATCGGTTATCCTTTTCTGCCCGTTTTATATATTGTGATTGCATCGGCTGTTTCTGTTTCGCTGCTGTTTACAAAGGTTTCAACCTGCGGCTGGGGCGTTCTGATTATGTTATTGGGAATTCCGGTTTATTATTGTATTAAGGAGAAGTCAGATAACTAAACAGTAAAATCGATATAATAGAGCATTTGGTCATTTACTGAGAACACCATTGGTTTCTACTTTTAGATGCTGTCTAAAGGGAATTCTTTTTCTCTGTTAGTATTTAACACCAGTTTATTCCTCACCTTATAATTCCTATGGGTAATATAATACCAGTATAAGTTAATATTAACCCAGCAGGCTCAGTAAATATTCTATATTTTTATTCTTATTTAGATTATGGAGACAATTAGCAAAAAAATAAGTGTATTTTTAACACTTGGATGGTGTCTGATAAGTCAGGCCCAGGGTACACTGAAAGACTACAAAAGAGCAAATGCAATAGATTCTTTATTTAAGAATAAAGTTTTTAATGCACCAAAAGAATTTCACTGGATTGGGAATGATTATGTTTGGTATACTAATCCCGTTCGAAATGGAAAAGAATTCCTTTTGGCCGATGTGAAACAGCAAAAACAAACTCCTGCATTTGATCATGTTAAATTAGCACTTTCCTTATCGAAGCTTATGGGAAAAGAAGTAAAGGGTAGCGATCTTTCGGTTGAAAACCCTGAGTTTGATAAAACATTGTCTTCGTTATCTTTTACGGTCGATACATTAAAGTTTTCCTGTAATTTAAAAACGTATGAAATAACGAAAACAGGTCCTTATAAAAAGCCTCAGAAAAGAAATGAATACTGGGGCGGAAACTTTGATGAGTTAGGAAATAAACCGGTAGGTTCGCCTGATTCATTGCATACTGCCTTTATTAAAAATTACAATCTTTATATAAAAAATAAAAAAACAAAGACGGAAACCCAGTTAAGTTATGATGGTTCAAAAGGATTTTATTATTCATCGTATCTGCAGTGGTCGCCGGACAGTCAGAAAATAATGGCGTATAAAGTAAGACCGGGTGAAGAACATAAAATCTATTTCGTAGAATCAAGTCCGTCAGATCAGTTTCAGCCAAAATTACAGACCCGTGATTATTTGAAACCCGGGGATCAGCTTCCGTTTAAAAGTCCGCAGCTTTTTGTAGTCGCTTCTCAAAAACAAATTCCGGTTTCGACCGATTTGTTTCAGCAGCAGTATGAACTTTCGGGTATCGAATGGAAAGCTGACAGCAGTGGTTTTACGTTTGAATACAATCAGAGAGGTCATCAGGTATACCGTATTCTGCAAGTGGATGCCGTGACAGGAAAGGTTAAAGTAATTATAGAAGAAACCAGTCCTACTTTTGTGGAATACAGCGGAAAAAGATACCGTTATGACACTAAAAAAAGCAGTGAAATCATCTGGGCTTCGGAACGTGACGGATGGAACCATTTGTATTTATATGATGCCATTACAGGTAAAGTAAAAAATCAAATAACAAAAGGTAACTGGCCTGTCAGAGAAGTATTAAAAGTGGACGAAGAAAAGAAACAAATTTATTTTACAGCCAGCGGACTGGACAGCGATCAGGATCCTTATCTGCTGCATTTCTGCCGAATTGATTTTAACGGAAAAAACTTTATTCGATTAACAACAGAAAATGGAAATCACAAAGTAACCTTTTCACCGGATTATAAATTTTATACAGACCAGTATTCAAGAGTAGATACTGCACCTGTTACCCTTTTAAAAAGTACCGAAACCCAAAAAACAATTCTGCTCCTGCAGCAGGCTGATATTTCAGATCTGCAGCAGACAGGATGGAAAGCACCCGAAGTTTTTAAAGCCAAAGGAAGGGACGGAAAAACGGATATTTGGGGTGTCATCGTTCGCCCGACGAATTTTGATCCAAATAGAAAATATCCTATAATAGAATACATTTATGCCGGGCCCCAGGATTCTTTTGTTCCTAAAAATTTTCAGCCGTATTACTGGGCGATGTCCTCCTTGGCAGAATTAGGTTTTATTGTAGTTCAGATTGATGGTATGGGAACTTCCAACCGTTCTAAAGCTTTTCATGATGTATGCTGGAAAAATTTAAAAGACGGAGGTTTTCCGGACAGAAAACTTTGGATAAAAGCCGCCGCAGCCCAATATCCTTATATGAATAGTGATAAAGTAGGTATTCACGGAACATCGGCCGGAGGTCAGAATGCCGGAGCAGCTTTGGTTTTTAACTCCGATTTTTATAATACTGCCGTAGCTTCCTGCGGCTGTCACGATAACCGGATGGATAAAATGTGGTGGAATGAACAATGGATGGGCTATCCGGTTGGTCCTGAATATGAAGCCTGTTCCAATACGGCAAATGCCGCTCAGCTAAAAGGAAATTTAATGCTTATACTGGGAGAACTGGATGATAATGTCGATCCGGCTTCAACGATGCAGTTTGCCAATGCCCTGATTAAAGCCAATAAAAATTTTGAACTCGTAACCGTTCCCGGAATGGGACATTCTGCCGGAGGTGATTTTGGAGAACGAAAACGCCGTGATCATTTTGTAAAATACCTGTTAGGAGTTACGCCGCCTTCCTGGGATGAAATTTACAAGTAAAACAGCAAAGACTGTAAAAGGATTTTTTTAAGTGTTGACAAAAATTGAATTATGAAAAGATATAGAGTATTTATTTGGACATGGTTAAGCTTTTGGGTATTGTGTACAACAGCCGTAAAAGCTCAAAACGGAGATCAGATTTTAGACGGAATCGGAGAGACGGGACTTATTGCCCGTTATGTATTTAACGGTGATGTAAAAGACTGGTCAAGAAACAACTGGCATGGTAAAATAGACGAGTCAAAAGCCAGATTTGTCAACGATGAACAGTTTGGCCGGGTGCTGTACCTGCCGGCCGATAATCAGGCATTTGTATCCCTTCCGGGAGATGCTTTATCGGGCGAAGAAATGCTCAGTATAACGGGATGGATTTTTTTACGCTCTAAACAAAAAGACCAGCGTTTTTTTGATTTTGGAAAAGAAGCGGGTGCTCATTTTTATGCTGCCCCTGCAGGGACAAAAGAGAAAGAAGGACTTTATGCCGAAATCAGTACTCCGGGAGGTCAGTACAAAACACAGAGTCCGGCTCTTGAAGAAGGCAGATGGAATCATCTGGCCGTAGTAGTAAACATTCCGTCTAAGTTAATCAGTACCTATGTCAACGGAGTTTTGGTCAGCGAATCCAAAACCGCCGGATTTCTGTTGGACCAGTTGTTTGATAAAAATAACGGGAACAATAATAAATTGTACATTGGAAAATCAATACAATCAGACAACGGTTATCTGAATGCCAAATTACACGATTTCAGAATTTACAGAATAGCATTAAGCGATAAACAGGTTAACCGAATTTACAAAAATGCTTTTACCGAAGGCGAGGAAGAAGAACCGAGAGAAGATCAAAAAGCAGACCTTCCGTTATTTTCTAAAACAACACCGCAGCTGTACAATCAGTATCTGACAAGCGTTTCAGATATTGAAGTAGAAACGGCACTGGGCAGCCTGCCGCGGCTTCCGGTTTTTGTAAAAGGGGTATACCGTGACGGCATGACAGGACCCGAAGTTCGTGTAATCTGGCCTGCTCCCACAGATAATAATTCGGTACTAAAAACAGGCAGTTATACCATTACAGGAAATGTTCCGGGTACGGATTTTAAACCAAAAGCAGTTGTAACTGTAAAAGAAGCTAAAAAAGGAAACAAACCGGAACGTAAACTGGAAGCTTTTCGTCTGGATCAGGTAGCTTTAAATAAAGACGATCAGGGCAGCCAGACCAAATTTATTGAAAACAGGGATAAGTTTTTTACAACACTGGCCCAGACTGATCCTGATTCGTTTTTATATATGTTTCGTAATGCTTTCGGGCAGCAGCAGCCAAAAGAAGCAGAACCGCTTGGGGTATGGGATACTCAGGAAACCAAGTTAAGAGGGCATGCTACAGGACATTATCTTACCGCAATCGCCCAGGCGTATGCAGGTACAGGCTATGATAAAACACTTCAGTCCAATTTTGCACAGAAAATGCAGTACATGGTTAATACCCTGTATCAACTGTCACAATTGTCAGGTAATCCAAAAGAAACCGGCGGAAAATATGTATCAGATCCAACTGCTGTACCTTTTGGACCAGGTAAAACGGCCTATGATTCTGATTTGAGTGCAGAAGGGATTCGAACCGATTATTGGAATTGGGGAAAAGGATTTATCAGCGCCTATCCGCCGGATCAGTTTATAATGTTAGAGAACGGAGCGACTTATGGCGGACAGAAAACACAAATCTGGGCGCCGTATTATACCCTGCATAAAATTCTGGCCGGTTTAATGGATGTTTACGAAGTAAGCGGTAACGAAAAAGCTCTTGAAACTGCCAAAGGCATGGGTGACTGGGTGTATGCCCGTATGAAAAAACTGCCTTCGGAAACCCTTATCAGTATGTGGAACCGTTATATTGCTGGTGAATTTGGCGGAATGAACGAAGCCATGGCAAGACTGTACAGAATCACAAAAAATCCACATTATCTCGAAACAGCCCAATTATTTGACAACATTAAAATGTTCTATGGTGATGCCGGTCATTCACACGGACTTGCTAAAAATGTGGATACATTTCGCGGACTGCATGCCAATCAGCATATTCCCCAGATAATGGGAGCGCTTGAAATGTACCGTGATTCAGACAAAGAGGATTATTATCATATAGCCGATAATTTCTGGTATAAGGCAGTAAACGATTATATGTACAGTATTGGAGGAGTGGCAGGAGCAAGAAATCCGGCTAATGCGGAATGTTTTATCAGCCAGCCGGCCACGATTTATGAAAATGGGTTTTCATCCGGCGGACAAAACGAAACCTGCGCCACCTACAATATGCTCAAATTAACGGGAGATTTGTTTCTGTACGAACAGCGTGCCGAGTTAATGGATTATTATGAAAGAGGACTTTACAACCATATTCTGGCTTCTGTAGCCGAAAACAGTCCGGCCAATACCTATCATGTTCCGTTAAGACCGGGTTCGGTAAAACAGTTTGGTAACCCGCATATGACAGGTTTTACCTGCTGTAATGGTACGGCGATAGAAAGCAATACCAAATTTCAGAATTCAATTTATTTTAAAAGTGCCGATAATAAAGCCCTTTATGTAAACCTTTTTGTGCCTTCGACCTTAAACTGGAAAGAAAAAAACATAACCATTGAACAAAAAACAGCTTTCCCAAAAGAAGATCATACTGAGTTACTAATTAAAGGAAACGGAAAGTTTGCCATTAATGTTCGTGTACCGCATTGGGCCGCCAAAGGATTTTTTGTTTCTATAAACGGTAAAGACGAGAAAGTAAAAGCACAGCCGGGAACCTATCTGACTTTAAACCGCAGCTGGAAAGACGGAGACCGTATAGAACTGCGTATGCCTTTTGAATTTCATCTGGAACCCGTAATGGACCAGCAGAATGTAGCCAGTTTATTTTACGGCCCGGTATTATTGGCCGCGCAGGAACCGGAACCAAGAAAAGACTGGAGAAAAATAACTTTAGATGCCAAAGATTTAGGCCGTTCTATAAGCGGTGATCCTAAGAAATTAGAGTTTACCATAGACGGGATTTTGTATAAACCCTTCTATGAAACTTACGGACGTCATTCTGTTTACCTCGATGTAACCCTGAAATAACTGAAAATAAAACCGAAAACATCTGAAACCAAAAAGCATGAAAAAATCAATTTTAAGTTTTATTCTATTTTTATTTATGGTAACGCCCCTGTTTTCCAGTGAACTTATCGATATGGTAAATACCTATCAGTCTGATAAAAACGCACTGCAGAATTTTTATTCGAACAACGAATCAGAAGAATATTATGTACGATTTTCCAAATTTTACGACGACTGGACAAAAAAGCTCAAAGAGGTTGATTTTAAAAGTTTGTCAAAAGATGCCAAAGTCGATTATCTGCTGCTGAAAAACCTGATTAGTAAAGAAAACTATTTTTTACAGTTAGAGTTTAAATCCTATAAAGAAATAGAATCAGTATTAGACTTTACAAACGAGATCACCCTTTTTATTCAGGAAAGAAGAAGAGGAAAACGACCTGTTTCCAGTAAACTTGCCAAAATCTTTGATGATGCGGCGGTTACTATTGATAAAAAAACAGAACAGCTCAAAAACAAACCTTTTAAAGACTGGTTTGCCGCCGATAAAGCAGCAAAATCAACAGCAGCATTTGCCAGAGCCTTAAAAGAAGCTTACGGGTTTTACTACAGCTATGATCCTGATTTTACCTGGTGGATGGAAAAGCCCTATCAAAACCTGTCTGGTAAACTTAAAAACTATGAGGAGTTTTTAAAGACCAATTATTCCAAAACTAGTGTAAAAGACGATGGCAGCGGTATTATAGGCAAACCTATTGGTAAAGAAGCCATAGTAAAAAGTCTGGCTTATGAATATATTCCGTATTCACCCGAAGAATTGATTGCCGCAGCACAGAATCAGTTTGAATGGTGCAAAAAAGAAATGATTAAAGCTTCGACCGAATTAGGTTACGGAAACGACTGGAAAAAAGCACTTGAACATGTGAAAGATACGTATGTTCCTGCCGGTGAACAGCCGCAGGCCATTACAGATTTGTACAATCAGTCAGTAAAATTTATTGAAGACCGGGATTTAATTACCCTGCCGGAACTCACCAAGGAAACCTGGCAGATGATTATGATGACACCGCAGCGTCAAAAAATAAACCCGTTTTTTACCGGAGGCTGGGAGATTAGTATTTCCTATCCAACCGAAGATATGGACCAGAAAGATAAACTGATGAGCATGCGGGGAAACAACCCTAATTTTTCTTTCGCAACAGTTCAGCATGAACTGCTTCCGGGGCATAATTTACAGTTTTTTATGAACAGCAGGTACAAATCCTACCGTCAGCCTTTTGATACTCCTTTCTGGATGGAAGGCTGGGCTTTATACTGGGAAATTATACTTTGGAACAAACAGTTTCCGCAGACACCGGAACAAAAGTTGGGAATGTTATTCTGGAGAATCCACCGCTGTGCCCGCATTATTTTTTCCTTAAAATACCATTTGAGGGAAATGACACCACAGCAGTGTATCGATTTATTAGTAAATGAAGTGGGACACGAAAGAGCAAATGCAGAAGCAGAAGTAAGACGTTCTTTTGCCAGCGGCGATGCACCTTTATATCAGGTAGCTTATATGACGGGCGGATTACAGTTTTTTGCCCTGCGAAATGAATTATTGGCTAAAGGATGGACAGAAAAACAGTTTCATGACCGTGTTTTAAAAGAAAATATAATGCCCGTAGAAATGCTCCGGATTCTGCTGGAAGACCTGCCTGTTTCAGAAGACTATAAAACAAACTGGAAATTTTCGACTGATTTTAAATAATAAAAATCTCTAATCAGATATAATAAAGAAGCCGGACATCGTCTGTTTCACTTTAAAAAAATAAAGCTATGAAAAAAGTAAAAATATGGGCTTTGGTAATCTGCTGTTCTGTTATTTCGAACCTTCAGGCACAGGAATACTGGGATAAAATTAAAGCCAAAAAAGCAGTACTGGAATTAGAAAAAGGATTTACGACAGTACATACAAAATCTTTTGAACTGAAATTAGTGAAATCGTCTCAGACCGTTGCTTCTTTATCTCCTGTTTCAGACAAAACTTTTGATTTTACGCCGGGCGACCGACTGACCATTCGGGATAAAGACGGTTTGTACCAGTTAGGAGATATTAACCTGAGAGTTAAAGCAGCCGACGGATCCTGGAAAAGCTATTCAACGGCAGCCAGAAGAAATGCTGTTACTGCCTTACAGACATCGGGAAGTATTCTGGCAGCCGCAGATCTTTCGAATACACTCCCGGCAGAAATTCCCCTTACTATAAAACGTTTTTATGAAGAGAAAGACGGAAATCTGGTACTGCGTTTTGAAATTACAAACAAGTCGAATACAGCAGTAGAAATAGGAGCTTTGGGAATTCCGATGATTTTTAATAACATTCTCGAAGGAAAAACACTCGATGAAACCCATCTGCAGAATGTCTTTTTTGATCCTTATATTGGTAAAGATGCCGGTTATCTGGAAGTAAAACGATTAAGCGGACACGGACCTGCTTTACTCGTGCTGCCTGAAGCCAATATGCCTTTTGAAGCTTATCGCCCTTTACTGGATGACGAAACCCCGAGAAGCATTGTTTTTGAAGGCTTTCATGAATGGATGCCGTTAAGTAAGGCTTATGCAGAACAGGAATGGAAAAAGGCCGAACAATGGAATACACCAGGTTCATTAATACTTCATGCGGGAGAGATCAAAAACTTCTCGCTAAAATTCGTACTCGCCGATCAGATTGAAAACATTCAGTCCGTTTTAATTCAGAACGAACGTCCTGTTGCTGTTGGAGTTCCGGGTTATGTGCTGCCACTGGACGTTAACGGAAAACTTTTCCTAAAATATAAAAAAGCAGTCAAATCACTAAAAACAGAACCCGAAGGCGCTCTTGCGATCGAACAGAAAACCAATAACAAAAACGGTTATTCTGAATATGAAGTTTTAGGAAAAAAGTGGGGAAGAGCAAGGTTAACCGTAACTTATGAAGACGGATTAGAACAAACCATTAACTATAAAGTTATTAAATCTGAAACCAGTACTATTGCTGATTTTGGTCATTTTTTGACAACCGCACAATGGTTTGATGATAAAAATGATCCTTTTCATCGTAATCCTTCCGTGATTTCCTATGATTATGAAACCAAAAAACAAGTCAGCCAGGACAGCCGTGCATGGATTGCCGGATTAAGCGATGAAGGCGGAGCAGGAAGCTGGCTGGGTGCCGTGATGAAACAATTAGTGGATCCCAAAAAGGAAGAAATAGAGAAACTGCAGCAGTTTATAGATAAAACTTTATGGGGCGGTATTCAGTATAATACAGCCGATACCCTTAAATACGGAGTAAAGAAAAGCGTATTTTATTATGAACCAGATCTAATGCCTCCGGGCACTTACAGCAAAGATATTAATTACAAAACCTGGGCAGCCTGGAACAAAAAAGGAGCAGATGATCCCGGCAGATCGTATAATTATCCGCATGTTGCCGCTGCTTACTGGACCATGTACCGTTTGGCCAGATACCATGAAGGACTGGTTACCAATCATGACTGGGACTGGTATTTGAAAAATGCGTATGAAACCAGTATAGCCATGACAACTCTGGCACCGTATTATGCACAATTCGGACAGATGGAAGGCACTGTTTTTCTATTAATTTTAAAAGATCTGAAAACAGAAGGGTATACCGAAATGGCCGCAAATCTGGAAACCAAAATGAAAGTCAGGGCAGATCACTGGAAAACGCTTAATTATCCTTTTGGAAGCGAAATGCCATGGGATTCTACCGGACAGGAAGAAGTATATATGTGGTCGGATTATTTTGGATATACGGATAAAGCAAAAGTTACCCTTGATGCTATTCTGGCTTATATGCCGGCAATGCCGCACTGGGCTTACAACGGAAATGCCCGCAGGTATTGGGATTTCCTTTACGGAGGAAAATTATCCAGAGTGGAACGCCAGATCCACCATTATGGTTCAGCACTCAATGCTATCCCGGTTCTGGAACAGTATAAAAAAACACCGGATGATTTTCATTTATTAAAAGTGGGGTACGGCGGATTATTAGGCGGAATTTCAAATATTACTCAGGACGGATTTGGCCCTGCGGCTTTTCATTCCTATCCTGAAACTCTGGAAATTGATTATTTGTCAGGAGATTATGGATCAGGTTTCTTCGGTTATGCCGTCAATACCGCTGCTTTTATTACCCATGAAAAAGAATACGGCTGGCTGGCTTTTGGAGGAAATCTCAAAGAAAAAGACGATGAAATAGAAGTAGAGCTTACAACCGCTGCAAAATCAAAAGTGTATATTGCACCTCAAAAAACAGCCTATACACTCGATGCCGGAACCTTTAAAAAAGTTAGCTATAACAGTAAAACAGGTGCTGTTATCCTTACATTAGACCCTAAAAATAAATACACTCCTTATGCGTATTTAAGAACAGACAAAGAGGTAAATCTGCCTTATGAAAAAGTCAGAGGGGCTTATAAAATACCTTTAAAAACAAAACCACTCCAAATTAAGTTATAAATACAATGAATCAGGATCCAAAAACACACTTTAGGAGAGTACTGACGGCTTTATTCGGCCTGTTCGTCAGTGTTAGTTTACAGGCTCAGAAGTTTGATACCTATTTTCCTAAAAAAGACCTTACCACTGTGGGCGTTTATTATTATCCGGAACATTGGGAAGAAAGTCAATGGGATCGTGATTTGAAAAAAATTGCCGAAATGGGTTTTGAGTTTACCCATTTTGCTGAATTTGCCTGGGCACAGCTGGAGCCGCAGGAAGGAGTATATGATTTTAAATGGCTGGATAAAGCCGTAGCGATTGCGGCAAAGTATAAACTCAAAGTGATTATGTGTACTTCGACTGCAACACCTCCTGTATGGCTGGTCCGCAAACATCCGGATATACTGGCGACTTATGAAGACGGAACCAAAACAGATCACGGATCGAGGCAGCATGCGTCATTTTCGAGTAATTATTACAGAAGTTATTCTTTAAAAATGATTGAACAGCTGGCTAAAAAATACGGGAATAACAAACAAATTATAGGCTGGCAGGTCGATAACGAACCTTCCCGTTTCCTGGATTATGGTGCAGATGCACAACAGCGCTACCGTAACTGGCTAAAACAGAAATACGGCACTATTGAAGCTTTAAACAAAGCCTGGGGAAACAGTTTCTGGAGCGGCATTTATTCTGATTTTAGTGAAATTAATATTCCGCTTCATAAAGAATGGGGAATGAATCTGCACTCGCAGTTAGACCATTATCGTTTTGCCGACGAAGAAACGGCTACTTTTCTGGATGATCAGGCTGTTACCATTCGGAAATATGTCTCTAAAGACCAGTGGATCACCTCTAATTACAGATCCAATTATAATGAAAGTTTTGTGGGAATGAGCAAAGAACTGGACTTTGACTGTTATACCCGTTATTTAGTTTATGGCGGAAGTTCCGGAATTGGGGCTAACGGATATCGTTTGGGAGATTATACCAGTATCGGAATGTCTAATGATTTCTTCAGGCCTCTAAAAGGCATGTATGGCTGTATGGAACTGCAGCCCGGTCAGGTAAACTGGGGAAGCATTAACCCGCAGCCCTTACCGGGCAGTGTACGAATGTGGTTATGGCATGTTTTTGCCGGAGGAAGTAAATTTACCTGTACGTATCGTTTTCGCGCCCCATTGTACGGGTATGAGCAGTTTCATTACGGTATTGTGGGAACAGATGGTGTGACACCAACTACAGGCGGAAAGGAGTTTGTACAGTTTATAAAGGAAATCGATACTTTACGAAAAAAATACAATGCCAAAGCCCAATTACCGGACTATTATTTAAAACGTAAAACCGGAATTTTATTCAATGGCGATAATGTGATGGGTATAGAACTGAATAAACAGACAAAAGAATGGAATACCATTTCGCATTTTCTGAAATATTACAAAGCCTCAAAATCTTTTGGAGCACCAGTGGATTTTGTCCGTGATACCACTGATTTTTCACGATATCCTTTTTTACTGGTTCCGGCCTATCAGATGATTGATCAGAAAATGATTGATAAGCTGACTTTGTATGCTAAAAACGGAGGGAATTTAGTACTCAGCTGCCGTTCGGGTATTCAGAACCGTCAGGGGCATTTATGGGAAGCTAAATTTTATGAACCTATGTGGAATTTAATTGGTTCTCAAATTGAATCGTATGATTTACTAATGCCGCAGTCGCCGGGTACCATCACTTTTGAAAATCAGAAGTTTTCGTGGACCAGCTGGGGCGATTTACTAAAACCGGAAAAAGGTACAGAGACCTGGGCAGTATACGAAGGTGATTTTTATTCTGGAACCGCCGCTGTTATTTCGCGCAGATTAGGCAAAGGGACTGTAACTTATATTGGTGCTGATTCCAAAAACGGAGAACTGGAAAAAAAGGTACTGCAGAAATTATATCAAAAACAAAATGTCTCCATCGAAAATTATCCTGAAGGAATCATGGTCGACTATCGTGACGGCTTTGGTATTGCGGTTAATTATTCAGATAAAATCTATGTCCTTGATTTACCAAAAAATGCAGAGATCATTATGGGAAACAAAGCCCTGAAAACAGCCGGAGTACTGGTTTGGAAATATTAAAATAATCAGAAAAAGATAATGTTGAAAACCAAATTTCTTTATAGTCTTACCGCACTTTTGTTTACTGTAGCAATCATCGCACAGAAGGATGTTCCGGTAAATAGTCCCGGAGCCGGAAACCCCGTTTTACCGGGCTGGTTTGCTGATCCTACTATTAAGAAATTTGGAGACCTCTATTATATTTATGCTACTACCGATAATGAAATGCTGGCATCTGGTGCTCCGACAGTCTGGTACAGTCAAGACCTGAAAAACTGGTATAATTACATCATGGAAATTCCGGCTTTTTCGGCAAAAAACATTACTAATTTCTGGGCTCCGGATATTATAGAAGCCGCCAATGGAAAGTATTATTTGTATTTTGGAAACTGCGAACTAGGCTGTAATATCTACGGTTATGTATCCGATTCACCTGTGGGACCGTGGACCAAATTAAGTGAAAACGATGTTCCGGTGATTTCAAACGGTTTTCCCAGAGAAAATTTCCCGTCACTGGATGCCCAATTTTTTAAAGATACCGACGGCAGGATATATGGATATTGGGGAACCTGGGTACACTATAACGGCGGATATGCTGCGGGAGAATTAGATACCAACACCATGAGCGGAATGAAAAATTCCCTCAATATTCCCTTAGCACAGACACCTTCCCCTTTTGAAGCTGCTTATATGATGAAAAAAGGATCTAAATACATTTTAATGTATTCCGGAGATTCCTGTCATGACGAAACCTATAATGTACGGTATTCTTATTCGGACTCTCCGTACGGGCCTTTTGTTCCCGGAAAAAACAATCCTATTTTAAGTACCAGTGAAGATAAAAGTACACATGGTCCGGGACACCATTCCGTTTTAGAAGAAAACGGAGAGTATTACATTGTGTACCACAAACACGATTATCCCATGACCAGAGGCGGACTGGCGAGGCAGGTTTGTATCGATAAAATGATCTTCGAAAATGATTCGACTATTCAAAAAGTCGTTTCTTCTAATAAAGGAATAACTGATTTAGTACAATATGAAATTCCCGAAAATATAGCATTTAAGGCCAAAACAACAGCTTCTTCTTTTTATCATTTAAAAGCAGCAGCGTATGATTATGAATACAAACCCTCTTTTACCACAGATGATAATAATGCCACCATGTGGAAAGCGGCTGATAATACAAGTGCTCAATATATAACAGTTGATTTAGGTGCTGAGAAAAAAGTAAAAAGAGTAATGACCCAGTTTGAATTTGCCTCTTATTATTATCAGTACAAATTAGAATATTCTCTAAACGGAAAAAACTGGAAGCTTTATGCCGATCAATCTCAAAATCAGACCGCCGGGAGCCCCATGATTGATGATAATGATGTAACGGCCCGTTATTTAAAATTAACCATTCTGGGGGCTGAAAAAACAGGATTGTATCCGGCAGTCTGGAATATCAAAGTGTACAGTTCCTTATTTGATATTCCGCTGTCTTTAAAGAACAAACCGTCAGTTAAGGCTCCTGCTGTAAAAAGTACCAAAAAGCTGTTTGTTAATCTGGATGCTGAAAACACTGTTGATCAAAATACAGCAGTTTTCCCGAACAAGGGATCACTGGGAGGCAGTTTTACAAAAAAGGGCGAAGTGACGTTAGAAAAAATAAACGGAAGGCAGGTTTTTAATTTTAAAAGAGGAACTTTGACCTTAAATAAACCCGTGCCCCAAAGTCTGGCATGGAACGGTTCTTATACTGTGGCCGTCTGGGTTCAGAATCCGGAAATAGCCGCTGAGGGAGAAATCATGGTTTCATGGTGCGACAGAGAGGCTTATGGTTTAGCCAATTCGTATAATGCCCTGGCGTATAACAGTGGAAATTATGGAGCGGGAGTACATTTAGACGGTCATTTTGATATGAAATATAAAAAAGTACCCGAAGCCGGTAAATGGCACCATATCGTTTTAACTTTTGATGGAGTTAGCGAAAAAGTATATGTAGACGGTCTGTTAGATAATTCGCAGCCTATGCTTTTGTCTTCAGCCATAGAAAAGGCTGAAATTATAATTGGGGCGTCAGATATTGGAGAATATTTTTCAGGTTTGATAAGTTCAGTACGAATGTATGATTATGCTCTTCATCAGAAAGAAGTTCTCAAACTGATGCAGCAGACAAAACCCGCAATAAAGAATCAATAATTTACAATTTTTATAAAAACAATGACAATAGGAGTAGGAGGTTCAGACGCAGCCGTTGAATTAGAAAAAATAGAAAACAGAACTCAGAGTGTAAAACCAATTCCGATTGAGGAATATACAGAACGTATACAGAATGCCATTCGTTTGATGAAAGAACAATCGGTTAAAGTGCTGTATCTGAATGCAGGAACCAACTTGTATTATTTTACGGGAACACTTTGGAGCGCATCAGAAAGAATGGTAGGGGCATTGCTTTTTGATGACGGCTCCTTAGAATATATTGTACCTAAATTTGAAGAAGGGACTTTTAAAAAATACAGAAAAGTAGAAGCAGCTATAAACTGTTGGGAAGAACACGAATCACCATATGTTTTATTGGGAGAAATTGTAAAGACTAAAAACATTTCTTCAGGTTCCATAGCGCTTGACGAATCGGCTCCTTATTTTTTAGCAGACGGTGTTTCAAAAGCCAATAGTGTTTATACTTTTATAAATGCACAGCCAATTACAGCTGGCTGCCGGATGCAGAAATCAGAGAATGAAATTGCCATTATCCAGAAAGCAAAAGAAATTACAATGGAGGTGCAAAGAGCCGCCGCCCGAATATTAAGACCGGGAATTACCGTAAACGAAGTCACTGATTTTATCAATAAAGCCCATATCAAAGCAGGCGTTTCTTCCGGTTCCTATTTTTGTATTGTATTGTTTGGAGATGATACACAATATCCTCACGGTGTTTCGGTACCTCAGCCTTTACAGGAAAATCAGGCCGTTATTATCGATACAGGCTGCAGGCTCGAAGGTTATCTTTCTGATATTACCAGATCGTATGCTTACGGAACAGCTTCAGAGGAATATAAAACAATCTGGAATCTGGAAAAGAAAACACAACTTGCCGCTTTTGAAGCCGCTAAGATCGGAGCTTCCTGCGGTTCAGTAGACGATGCGGCAAGAAAAACACTGGCCGAAGCCGGATTAAGCCCGGATTACAATTTACCGGGATTACCACACAGAGTAGGACATGGTACCGGACTGGATATTCATGAATACCCGTATCTGGTTAGAGGCAGTGAAATAAAACTGCAGAAAGGCATGGTAGTAAGTAATGAACCTATGATTTGTATTCCCGGAAAATTCGGAATCAGACATGAAGATCATTTTTATATGACCGAAGAAGGACCAAAATGGTTCACCGAACCCATGCTGAGTATTGACAATCCTTTTGGATATTAATTTTTCCCCAATTAATACATAATGTAAAATGAAACAGCTGCTGCTTTTATCGCTATTAATGGTTTATTCTGTTGTTCAGGCACAGGAAACACCAAGAATTCAGATTGAAACCCAAAATTCGGCTTTGGTTTTAAAAACAGGTAAAAACAAACAGCTGTATCAGACGTATCTGGGCACAAAACTGCAGAACGATTTGGAATATGAATTAGTATCAAAAGAAAACACAAAAAAGTTCGTCATAAACGATGGAAATCCTCTGATTGATCTGCGTCATAAAGCGTATCCGACTTTTGGAACCGATAATTTGTTTACACCTGCGATCCGGCTCACGCATAACGACGGCAATCCGTCACTAGATTTAGAATATCAAAGTCACAGCAGTAAAAAACTGGATGCCAATTCATCAGAAATCAGGATTGAATTGAAAGATCCCCAGTATCCGGTGTGGGTCACTCTTTTTTATAAAACCTATTATAAAGAAAATGTAATCGAATCCTGGACCGAAATCAGACATCAGGAGAAAAAGCCAGTCGTGCTGTATAATTATGCTTCTTCGGCACTGCATTTAGATGCGGACCGTTATTGGCTGACTCAATATCATAGTGATGTGGTAGAGGAAATGCGAATGGAGGAAAGCCAGCTTACGAGAGGAAATAAACTAATCGATTCTAATCTGGGGGTACGTACCAACATGTTTGCCGCTCCGGCCTTTTTTCTTTCGTTAAATTCAAAATCTACTGAAAATACAGGAGAAGTTATTGCCGGAACCATTGCCTGGTCCGGGAATTTCAAGTTTAGTTTTGATCTTGACAACAATAATGAGCTCAGAATTATTTCGGGAATTAACGAATTTGCTTCAGAATACAGTCTGGAACCCGGGACAGTTTTTAAAACGCCTTCGTTTATTTATACCTTTTCTGCTCAGGGCAAAGGACAGGCTAGCCGAAATTTGCACGACTGGGCCCGAAAATACGGACTTAAAGACGGCGAAAAATCACGTTTAACCCTGCTGAACAACTGGGAAACGACTTTTTTTGATTTCGATCAGTCCAAACTGGCCGGAATGTTTGAGGATGCCAAAACACTGGGAGTGGATATGTTTTTACTGGATGACGGCTGGTTTGGTAACAAGTATCCGAGAAGCGGTTCCGTCTCCGGTTTAGGAGACTGGCAGGCTACTAAAGCCAAACTGCCGGACGGTCTTGGTTTTTTGATGGAAAAGGCGAAAGAAACCAATGTAAAGTTTGGTATCTGGATTGAACCCGAGATGATTAATGAAAAAAGTGAATTGTATGAGAAACATCCGGATTGGGTATTAAATCTGCCCAACAGAGAAAAAAGCCTGTACCGTACACAGCTGGTGTTAGATTTGTGCAATCCAAAAGTGCAGGATTTTGTATTTAAAGTTGTAGACGATATTATGCAGACGGAATCTGGTGTTTCCTTTTTTAAATGGGACTGCAACCGTATGATGACCAATGCCTATTCAGTATATTTAAAAAACAAACAATCGCATTTGTTTATCGAATATACCAAAGGATTATACAACGTTTTGAATAAGATTAAAAACAAGTATCCAAACCTCCCTATGATGCTTTGCGCCGGAGGAGGAGGCAGGGTCGATTATGGAATGCTGAATTATTTTACAGAATTCTGGGCCAGCGACAATACAGATCCTTTTGACCGTATTTATATACAATGGGGGTATTCTAATTTTTATCCTGCACTGGCGGTCTGTAATCACGTAACTTCAATGGGAAATCAGTCGGTTAAGTTTAGGACTGATGTGGCTATGATGGGAAAACTGGGGTTTGATATTCATGTTGGCGGATTAAAAGAAGATGAACTGGTATATTGTAAAGATGCAGTAGCGAATTACAAACGACTAAGTCCGGTAATCTGGCAGGGCGATTTGTACCGACTGGTTTCGCCTTACGAAGACAGCAGGGCAGTTTTACTGTATGCGAATAAAGATAAAACAAAGGCTGTATTATTTTCCTATACACTCAACCCCTTAACAGATCCCAATTACAGTTTAGTCAGACTACAGGGTCTGGATCCTTTAAAAAAATATACCGTAAAAGAAATCAATATCATGCCAAAAGCAAAAAATACCTTTGAAGAATCCGGCAATGTTTTTTCAGGTGATTTCCTTATGAAAATTGGTTTAAAAGTTTCTTCCTCTAAAAGAGAAAGCAGTGTCGTATTGGAGATTACAGTTGTTGAATAGAAAAAACAGGAACCTGTTTAAGGCTCCTGAGTACATTTTCTTATTTTTTGTAAAACTTCATGGTCTTTTAAAGGAATAAATTTTTTGGTCGTTTCCAAAATTCCTTTATTAGTTGTAACGCTCACCCTTATTTTTAAAGCAGTGGCATTAAATTGGTCTTCGATACCATGATAAAGTACCAGGTTTTTACTGCCGGGTGAATTTTTCTCCATATAAACTTCATAAGTTGTAATAGAGTCTTTGCTTTTATAACTCATTTTTTGAATGCTTCTTCCTTCGTAAAGGGTATCTTTAACTGTATAAGGTTCATCTGTATGTATAACATAATGAAAATTAAAACCATTTGTTTTATTTTTTAAATCTTGCGAAGAAATGTCTTTGGCTTCTTTAGTAAGATCCGGCCCCAGGTCTTTATACAAATCTTTTTTTAAATCGATGAGACAATAGCTGTTTACGGATATTGTAGATTCAAACAACTCTCCATAGTCTATTTGATTTGACTGAAGTATTTTTTCAATTGCAAACCCTTTACTTATAAAAATACTGTCATCAGGCATTTTATAACTTAGAAGTTTCCCTTTTTTAGAGTATCCTAATAATTGTGTGTTAATGATATAAACACCTTCTTCATTTTCGTCAGCAGGATTTTGACCCGCTGAATTTATAAAAAGAAAAAGGATAAGCAGCGCAGAAGTAATGTTTGTCATAAAATAGCGTATCGGTTAAAAATTAATACTTACACAGTGTACTATATAAGACAACCGAAGGGAATAAAAGGGTGACAAAATTTGAAAAAAAAGACAGTTGTTCTGAAAACTCCTATAGTAGTCTTTTGCCTTTTAATATTTTAAATATTTTGTTAATAAAGGGGGTATCAGAGGTTATGTCGAGGATTCAAAAAAGAATACGGAAAATATAACCACACAAACAGCCTGCGGAAGTTATATTTGGAATGGAACTACTTATACTAAATCAGGAATTTATACCAGATCGACCAATAACTGTGTTACTGAAAAACTGGATTTTTAACTAATCAAAACTTATTTATAAAAGAACAGCTCTTAGGGCAGTTTTTTTATAAACGAGTATATTTTTAGAGATACTTCTTTAAAAATATATTCTTCAAAAGATTTGATTTTTATTGGATAAAACTTAGAAACAGGGTTTAGTTCAGTCGTTCTGTACTCTCCATTCGTAAACAGTATTCAGTTCCTAAATAAAGAGGATTTCCGTGTTTTTCGGACCAAAAGCCGTCTAAAATGTCTTTATTGATACATCTGTAAACAGCAACACCTTTAAAAGTCAGATTGTCTTCGCCTTTATAACTAAAGTTAATGACGAGGATATTATCTTTAAAGAAGCCGGTTCCTTTTTGTACCTGTGAATTGTTTATAAGCCATTTGGCCTTAATACGGTTATTATTATCCAGAGATAAGCTGAGAATTCCTTTATAGGTTATCTGGTCGCTTTCTTCCTGGTTACTGCCGGAAATAGAGTAATCTCCAATTAGATCTTGTACGGTCATTTATTTTTATTTGTAAAACTTTGTAACTCAGTATGGACAATGAATTATGAAATACGAGCTGCAATTGGAGTACAAATATGAATAAAATAACGCTTAGTAAACAACTATTCTTCTCTGTTTTCAAGTTCTATTCTGAACTTTCCCAGATAAGGATTATCGGCCATTTGTGAATGCCCTATTATCAGTAAATAATTCCCTTTTTGCTCAACAGGGATTTTCAAATCCATTCCAAAAGGTCCGTCTGAGGTTTTATCAGGAAAAATAATCTGGTTAAAGCGAATGTTTCCACTGCCAGTAGTGGTTATGATTCTTGCGTTTAATTCTCCAGAATTATTTGTTTTAAATTTCACATATACTTTTGAATGAACGGAATCTAAAGTACTTTCGGCAGTAAATACATTTTTATCGTTTTTAAAATTCATAAAGACAGTGTCACCAATTTGTTGGTTGACTTCTTTAACAGTCTCTGTTTTTTCAGTTTTAGTAATCGAGTCAGAACTTACTGTTGTCGTGTTTTTATTTTCTTTTGTCTGACATGAAAAAAGTAAAATGCCCAGCAAAAACACAGGAGAATTTCTCATAACCCTATTTGTTTTTTTAGTTTAAAATTTCAAATGTACCAGGATGCTCCTCATTTTCATCATATTCTCCTGCCAGTTTAGCATTTGAATCTTCTGCTTCCCAGTTATTTTCAGTGTATGCTGAATCATAATTTAATAAAAGCTGCTCTTCATAAGAGATTTTCTCAGCTGGAGTTTTTTCGCGTGTATGGTAATTTTCAAATATCATATCAATTGAGTTTAATTTAGTAGAAGCAATAAGTTTTACTTAAAAGTATTATTAGTACTACAAATTAATCTTATATGATTTTTGGAATTGTTTACAGAATTTTCATTTTGAAATAAAAAGTAATAAAGAAAGGGGAGGAGTTTATGGCTTTTTAGTGGTTTGTAAAGTCATTTCTATTTTGTCGAACAGAATTAAAAGCATAAAAAAAAAGATCTGTCTCAAAGTGAGGCAGACCCTTTGCTCTTTTGTAAGATACATCAGGCTAAATATTCAGACTGAAATCTTTATAGTTTTTCAAGTAATTTCTTTTTTTGTTCGTTAAATTCTTCCTCTGATACGATTCCGCTTTCTTTAAGTTTTGCTAATTTCTCAAGCTGGTCCAGAACATTTGGTTCAGAAGCTGTTGGTGGGGCGACAGTTTCTTTGGGTTGAGAAAGTTTATTTCTGACAAATTCTGAAAAACTTCTTGCTGATGTTTTTTCGACATTTTCAATTTTGGCAATATTCCCGGATGCATGTATTCTTATTTCTCCATAAATCAACCCGGTTTCATACTGAATGGAGTTAATTTTGTCTAGAGCAAAATCTTCTACTTTTAATCCGTACAGCATTCCCTTATCAACAAATAATAATCGTCTGTTTGTTGAAACCAGAATTCCTTGTCCTTTGTTGTAGGTTCCCTGTGCTAAATTGTCAATTGTTTCAGTAGGAGCAAGAATGTTTGGAAGTTCATTTATTTCCCTTCTTCCTAATAAAGTAGACAAACCACTAATTTTAAGCCCCTGAATTGTTTTTTTTATTTCTTCAAGTTTTGAATTTTTTTGTTCTTCTGATGCTAAGGTTTCGTGAAGTAAACTTTTAATGTCAGTCGTGGAATGCTTTTTTAATTTGAAAGCAACTCTCGGACTTACACTATTTATTTTGCTAAAGCAGGGAGAACAAACAGCCCCGCCGTCACTTAATTTACCTGCACCAAAATTGGGTGTATTCATAAATTTTAGTTCAGTTGAACAAAGGATACAATTTGCCATAATTTATTTGTTTTTAGTTGGTTTAATTTGAGACGTGGTTCAATTGTCCTATAAGCAAATAACATAATTAAAATGGATGGTATGTGGCTGCTGCTTTAAAGACTCTTAACAAATATAGAATAAAAACTAATTGCAGATAAGTAGTTTTTATTTAAGTCTTATGGAATTGTGCGGAATCTTATTATATAAAGACCTGAACACGAATTATTAGTAAAATTGCCTGAGTTTTTTTAATAGAAAAGGAGGTATCTCTTATAAAAATAACGCAACCGATTGTGTAATATGCTCTTTTTTTTATATTTGTATTGAATAAAGTTGAATTAACCAAACCAAATTTTAATTTAAATTAATTTTTATAACTGATTTTTTGGGCTTTTCTTAATCACAAAATGATTTTGATCCGGCGTAAAAAAGCATATCCTTTCTGTGATAAAATTTATTTTAAAGCGGCATGCAATTTTGATAAAACAGACCTGGAAAGCTTTTACAATAGTTTTAGAAGAAAAAAATGATCAGTATGACAATAAAAATTAAATAAGTAATGAATAGCAGAAACCAATATTTATAAGATTTTAACTTAAAAATCATTTTAAATGTCCCCAAAGAAATGTTTTGCAGTTTTGTTTTTTATTATCAACAGTTTGTTTTCTCAAAATACATTTGAAAACTATCGGTTTCGTCTTGTAGACAGCCCAGCCTCAAAAAGTGGTATCTATACCATTGCACAGGATCAGTTTGGAGTGATGTGGATGGGAACAAATGGTGCTGGATTGTACAAGTACGACGGAATCAACTACATCGTTTATGAACAGGATTCCAAGCGTAATAATTCGATCAACAGCAATTTAATTTATACTGTTTATGTAGATAAGCAGAACCATTTATGGGTGGGTACAGATGAAGGATTATGCCTTTACAATAGAGATTTGGATACTTTTGAAAATATTGATCTCCATAAGAAAGAACAAAAAGAAGCGGTAATTTCTGTTAAAAGTATCATAGAAGATAATAAAGGAAATATTTATTTGGGAACTTTTAATAATGGTCTGCTGAAATTAAATAGTAAGTCACGAAAAATTACAAGACTTAAACTGGATACGCCAAACACTTCAAATTATTTAATCAACTCTTTAGTAAAAGATAAAAATGGTACTATTTATTTAGGAACAAATTCAGGTTTAAAAGTAGTAGATCCTATAAAGAATGAAGTCAAAAAAGTAAGACTTCCTAAAGATAATGAATTAATATCGGGGTCCATTGTATCCCTGTTTATTGACGACAGGCAAAATTTATGGATTGGTAACGGTTACAAAGGACTGGTAAAAGTCAATTTATATTCTGAGGTAAAACAAGCAGTTTCTTATCCTGTTACCAGAAAAAGGATTATGTGTATTCTGGCGGCAGATGCCAAAACAATTCTTTGTGCAACAGAAAATGACGGCTTAATTGTCGTAAATGAGCAGGGAGCTGTTCAAAAAAAATATGTAAACAGCAAATACAATAACCGCAGCCTGGGTTCCAATTCTGTCTGGTCGTTATTGCTGGACAAGGAAAAAAGAATCTGGCTGGGGTATTACAATACAGGGTTAGGTGTTTTTGACCGGATAAATAGTAAAGTACGGGGAATTGAAAGTTTAGCAGGAAATCCCCAGTCATTACAAACAAACTGCGTTACTGGGATTGCTAAAGACCATGACGGGCAGTTATGGATTTCGATGGAAGGCGGTGGTGTTGATGTTTATAATCCTGAAATTAAAGATTTCAAACATATTACCAAATCAGACAGTCGTTTTTATTCGGGCTTGACCAACGATAATATCACAAAAGTCTTTATCGATAAAAAACAGAATGTCTGGCTTGCGAGCTGGAATGAAGGAATCTTTTTTTTGAAAAAAGGAAGCCGTAATTTTATTAACTACAACACCAAAAATACTCCGGATTTGACCTCAGACAATATAATGAGTATTGCTGAAGATTCCAGAGGCGTGATATGGATTGGCACATTTTCAAAAGGCCTGCATTATTTTACCCCTTCTGATGGTCGTTTTCATCATTGCAGTCAGAAAATATTTTATACTAATGGGATAGCGAATGCAGATATTCGAAAAATAATTGTCGATTCTGATGATGAAGTCTGGGTGGGTTCAACAACCGGATTGTACCGTGTCAGGACAAAGGATTTTGTTTCTTTCTCGGTGGCTTCCCTCAGGAATAAAATGTCAGTCAAGCTTAAAAACCATAAAAGCATTCATACCATAAATACACTTTATCAAACAAAAAACAAAGAAATATGGATTGGTACCGATGGTGCGGGCTTGTTTAGTTATGATAAAAAAAAGGCGGATCTGAAATGGTATATAAATTTTAACGGGCTTCATGAAAAATCAATAGCTTCTATTGTAGAATCAAATGACGGCGGAATTTGGCTAAGCGGAAAAAAAGGAATCAGCAGACTTGATTTGAAAAATAAAACAACCGTCAATTATTCTGTCTACGACGGTTTGCTTGGAAATGATTTTAATAACAATTCTGTTTTAAAAGATGAAAAAGGAATTCTGTATTTTGGAGGTTATGAAGGCTTAAATTATTTTAATCCCGACAATCTCCAAAAAAGCAGTAAACAGCTTCCTATTTATTTTACAGACCTCAAACTTTTCAATAAATCTGTAAAACCCCTTGAAAAAAACTCACCCTTAATCAAAGTAATTTCAGAAACAAAAAAAATAATCCTCAAACAGGATCAATCTGTATTTACAATTGATTTTATTGCCATAAATTATTCTTTTCCGGCCAGGAATGAATTTGCCTATTATCTGGAAGGATTTGAAGATTCGTGGAATTATGTAGGAAGTAAACGCTCTGCCACTTATACTAATTTACCGCCGGGCAAATATGTTTTTAAGGTTAAGGTCTCTGAAAAGAACGGTGTCTGGAGCCAGAAACCCTTAGAGTTGAAAATTGAAATCCTGCCGCCCTGGTGGAAAACGTCATTTGCATATCTTTTTTATTCGCTGCTGGCACTGGCTGCAGTTTATTTTGGTAATCAGTATTATCAGGATCGTTTTAAACAGAAACAAATGATACAATTTGAACAGAAAAAAGCAGTTCAGATTGAAAAACTGAACGATAAAAAATTACAGTTTTTTACCAATATTTCGCATGAGTTTAGAACACCGCTTACTTTGATATTAAATCCGTTAGCCGATATAATCAGTAAAAATGACGACAGTCTGCCCGATGGTGTTTTAAATAAACTGCTTACTATTCAAAAAAGTTCTGACAGACTTTCGAGACTAATCAACGAGCTTATGGATTTTAATCAGCTTCAGTTTAATAAAATGACGCTGAAAGTACAGCAGCTGGAAGTAGTTAGTTTTACAAAGGAAATCGTAAGTTATTTTGAAGAAGAAGCCGTAAGCCGCAGTATTGAGCTGCAATTTGAATCTGATAAAAAGATATTAAAAGACTGGGCAGATCCTAAAATGTTCGAGAAAATTATTTTTAATGTCATTTCAAATGCTTTTAAAGTTACTCCGGATAATGGAAAAATAACGGTCAAAGTAGTAGTTAACGAAGAATTGGTATACTTTCCATTACTAAGTCCGGCTTATACCAATCCTTCTTTTTCAGTTATTGTTGAAGATACCGGAGCAGGGCTCGACAAAAAAGATATTAAACGGATTTTTGATCGTTTTTATCAGGTCAATAATTTAAATAAGGCCTATTACGGAAGTACAGGAATAGGTCTTGAAGTAGTCCGCGGATTTGTCGAACTGCACAAAGGCATTATCGAAGTAGAAAGTGTATTGGGAGCCGGTACCACTTTTAAATTAATATTTCCTATGGGAAAAGAATTTTTCAGTGAAAGCGAAATACAGCAGGATGAATTTAAAAAAGAAAAGAGAATAAGTTATACGCCGGTTGTTGAGAAAGAAATTTTTGAATCAATAGAGGATAAGGAAAAACATGATCGGGTTTATACCATTTTGATTGTTGAAGATAATACGGAACTGCGGAATTATCTGAAAAATGAACTAAAAAAAGAGTATAAGGTACTAACAGCCGAAAATGGCAAAACAGGCCTTGAAACCGCTTTGCAAAAACTGCCTGATTTAATTTTAACTGATGTAATTATGCCAGTTATGAATGGCTTAGAATTATGCAAAAGTATCAAAGCAGATTTAAAAACAAGCCATATTCCGCTGCTGATGCTTTCTGCAAAAGCGCTGGTCAAAGATAAGCTCGAAGGAATTGATTCTGGTGCCGATATGTATTTGAGTAAACCATTTGATATGGATATTTTGAGGTCCAGTCTGGTACAGCTGCTGAAGAGCAGGCAGATTATTTTTAATAAATTCTATAACGGCATTACTCCCAAAGCAAAAGAAAAAACGACAACACTCGATAATGATTTCATAAAAAATGTACTCAGTTATATCAATGAGAATATGAACGAATATGAATTGAGCGTTGAAGTACTGGCCTCTAAAGTATTTTTGAGCAGAAGCCAGTTATATCGAAAAATTAAAACCCTGACCGGCGTTTCGGTAAATGAATTTATACGAAATGTACGCTTAGAAAAAGCCAGGGAATTAATAGAACTGGGTAATGATAATATTACCGAAATAAGTATTAAAACAGGTTTCAGCTCTCCGTCGTATTTTACAAAATGTTATAAAGAGAAGTACGGACAGCTTCCTACACATACTAAATAGCTTTTCATTCTGAAAAATTATCAGGACGGTTTTTACCGTCTTTTTTTGTTTTAAGAAGAGAATCAGTCCGCCCATTTTGTTAAAAACAAACCCATATTGCTAAAACTGTTTTTTTAAGTCTTTAGCGAATAATGGTTAATGAGTGCTGTTTTTTATTTCATGCGAAAAAAAAACAGCACTATAATTAGCAATATCCTATTTCTGTTTTTGGTATTAAATAGCCGGAAAACTGGGAATTAGGCGTTTTTTGTAATTATCATGCTACAAAATTGATAGTTTTTGCATCATTTTTAATAGATGAAATTTAGGTTAAGCACATATTTTTGGATAGTGACAAAATTAAAATACCCCAGGAAATAAGTATTAACAAATTTAAAAATCACAGTATGAAATGAAACCTGAATTATTTATTGATCTTCTTTAACTCATAAAACCAAAAAGAAGAAAACGGCTTTTTAAACTTAAAATAAGCAGGACAATAAATAAAAAACTTTACAACCGAATAACTATTTAAACTAATCAAAAAACCAAGAAATGATGTTAAAATTAAAATTTGCAATCGTAACATTGCTAATAGTCAGCTGTCATAATATGATGGCGCAGTCAAAAACAATACAAGGGGTTGTTACAGATCCTTCAGGGTTTCCTCTCCCGGGTGCCGGCGTTAATGTAGAAGGTTCGAAAAACAGTACTTCTACAGATTTTGACGGGAAGTATACTCTAAAAGAGGTCAGTCCTACAGATAAGATTACCTTTTCGTTTGTAGGTTTGATTTCTCAAACCATCACAGTAGGAACGAGAAATAATATTGATGTTACGCTGGCCTTATCTACACAAAATTTAAATGAGGTTATTGTAGGTTACGGAACTCAAAAGAAAGCTAAAGTAACCGGAGCGATTTCCACCGTAGGTTCAAAAGATATTGCGGCGGTGCCCATTACCAATGCCGAGTCGGCTTTGCAGGGAAGGGCAGCGGGTGTTACTGTTGTAAACGGTGCTCCTGGTTCTAATCCTACAGTTACGATCCGCGGACTGGCTACAATGGGAAACAGTGCGCCTTTATACGTAATCGACGGGGTTTTGACAGGAAACTTATCAGGACTGAGCCCTAACGATATCGAATCGATGTCTGTTTTAAAAGATGCTTCAACTACCGCTTTATATGGTTCAAAGGCCTTTAACGGGGTAATTATGGTTACTACCAAAAAAGGAAAAAAAGGACCTGGTCAGTTAAGCTTTAGCACCTATGCAGGTTTTCAGACTATTACCAAAAGATATGATGTGTTAAATACCCAGCAGTACCTGCAGTATGCCAAAGATCTGGGAAGTGATCTTACAGCAAGAGCGGCAGAATTTGGCAATATAAACACCAACTGGCAGGATCAGATTTTTCAAAGTGGTGTGATGCAGGATTATAATTTAAGTTTTTCAAATGGTACTGAAACTTCTACAGGCCGTTATTCCGCTGAATATTTGAAACAGGATGGGGCTGTAATCAATACCGGTTTTGAACGTTATTCTTTCAGAGCCAATAACACACAGGATATCGGAAGGCTAAAAGTAGGAAGTAATATCGGAGTCTCTTTTAGTAAAATCAATCCGGAGCGTAGTGCAGGAGGAAGAACCTTACTCGAACATGCTATCAAAATGGCGCCTTATTTACCTGTTTATAACGAGAGCAGTATAGGAGGGTATCAGGGGCCAAGTGCTATTGATGGTAACGACGCAGAGAATCCGGTTCGTGTGGCCAATTTAGGGTACCAAAAAATCAACAATCTGTCTATAATAGGAAATATTTACGCCGAATTAGAGATTTTAAAAGGTCTGAAATTTAAGTCACAAGTTTCATTGGATTATTATACTGGTAAAGACCATACGTTTGTACCCAGTTATAGTGATGGTTCCTATCACAGACAGGCTTTTTCAACAACAAATGAAACCAACTCACAGGGCCAGACCATTGTTTATGATAACAGTCTGACCTATAAAACTACTATTGCTTCCAAACATAATTTAGAAGTTTTAGGAGTTATTACAAAAATTGATTCCAAATCACAAAATGTGGTAGCCGGAAGCCGTTACTATATTTCGGACGAAATTGATCAGCTGCGATATAATGAAGGAAACCTGAGTTCGGCCAATTATGTCGAAAAAAACATTGGATACATTGCCCGTATCAATTACGATTATGAAGATAAATACCTGCTTGCGGTTTCAGGAAGACGTGATGCTTCTTCTCGTTTTGGGGCTAACAACCGCTGGGGGAATTTCTATTCGGTAGCGGTGGGCTGGAACATTGCCAAAGAGTCTTTTATGGCAGATTCTTTTTTCAGTACATTAAAACTCAGAGCAAGTACAGGAACAACCGGAAACGACAGGATCGATAATTACCAGTACAGTGCCACGCTGCTTGCAGATTACAACTATCCAATCGCAGGGGGTAATGCGCCAGGTGTTTCTCTTGGGGTTGCTGCAAATCCTGATCTGAAATGGGAATCTAAAAATGACAGAAACATAGGTTTGGATTTTGGCTTTTTTGATGACAAATTAACAGGGTCATTCGAATATTTTAACAGCAAAAGCAGTGATATTCTTTTTGCCGTTCCCTTATCTGCTTCTGTGGGATCAGCAGGAGGCGGTACCCAGATCCAGAATATTGCCGATGTAAAAGTATCAGGATATGAAATAAGTTTAGGTTATAATGACCGAAAAGGAGATTTTACCTGGTCTGCTGTAGCCAATTTGGGAACTAGTAAAAATGAAGTAGTAAGTTTGGCGCCAGGCGTTACAAGTGTGTTAAGCGGACCAGTGCCGAGAGCAGGTTTAGAGAATTTTTCAAGACTGGAAGTAGGGCAGCCGTTATTTTACTTTTATGGTTATCAGACCAACGGAATTTATCAAAATCAGGCAGAAGTAGATGCTGTTTTTGGACCGGGACAGACTAATATAAAACCGGGTGATATCAGAATTATTGATCGTGACGGTAATAAAGTGATCAATTCCAATGATAAAACGAATATTGGAAATCCCTATCCGGATTTTACCTATGGTCTGAATATTACGGCAGCTTATAAAAAGTTCGATTTTAACTGTTTCATTACAGGTGTTCAGGGAAATGATATTTACAATGCAAACACTTTTGATTTAAAAGGAATGAATCGTTTGTTTAATGCCAGTACAGAGGTTCTGGACAGAGCAATTGTGGTAAATGGCGTAGTTACCAATCCATCTGCGAGCCTGCCAAGGGCACAGGGAGCCGATATTAACTGGTCTTCGGCGAATCAGCGTTATATTGAAGACGGCTCTTATACCAGATTAAAAAACGTCACTTTAGGATATACTTTATCAGGAGACACATTTGACAATCATTTCTCCAATATAAGATTCTATGTCAGCGGTCAAAACCTAATTACGATTACAAAATACACTGGACTGGATCCTGAAATTGCACGTACAGATGGCAATGCCAATTCTGCCGGTATTGATTTAGGAAGGTATCCACAGCCAAAATCAGTGATTTTTGGACTTGATGTTAAATTTTAATATATAATGTGATGAAAAAAATAAAATATATAGCAGCAGCATTGTTAGCTTTCACAATGAATTCATGCGACACGTCGGAATTAGAATTAAAAAATCCAAATACACTTTCGCCCGATACGTTCTTTAAAACAGCAGCGCAGGTAGAATCTTCTGTAAATGCCGCTTATGCCAATTTACAGACAAGAGGACTTTATGCCCGGAACCTTGCTTTTGCAATGGATCTTATGGGACAGGATGCTGCGGGAAATCCACAGTTAGAAGGAAATAAAAAACCTTTTCAGGACTTTTCTTTTAATGCCGGAAATGATATTATTCAGTACTACTGGGAATCCTGTTTTTTAGGAATCTCAAGAGCAAATTTTGTATTGGATAATGAAGATAAAATCAATGCTTTATCGAATTCCGTTTTATCACAGGAAAGAAAGAATAAATTTTTAGGCGAAGCCCATTTTTTAAGAGCTTATTATTACTTTCTTTTACTGAATCGTTTTGGCGACCTGCCCATTTATAAAAGCGGAACCATTATAGGAGCTGCAAGAAGCCCTAAGGCAGAAGTTTATAATTTAATCAGAGAAGATTTTGATTTTGCCAGCAAAAATCTGCTTTCCAAAACTGTAGAACAAACAGGAAGAGCAACTAAGGAAGCTGCTTATGCTTATTTAGGAAAAGTACTGCTGTATGAAAAGAAATACGACCTGGCTCTGGCCGCTTTGAATAATGTTACAGGATTCAGTCTTGAGGATAAAGGCAGTTTTTATAACAACTTTATGGAGGAAACCGAGCATGGTAAAGAATCTGTTTTTGAAATTGAATTTAATGAAAACAACGGAACGGGTAATAAATGGGATGATGCAGGAAACAGCGGCGGAACAGGTTTTGCCGAATCGACCCTGAGAGGACAGGAATATGGTAATTTAAGCTGGTACAACGTATATCCTCCAGATGCTTTACTGAATTCTTACGAAGCAGGGGATCTGCGTTTTGGAGACACGTTTTATGTGCCGGGCTCAAAATATTTGAACGGAACACGTACCATGACACCGGAAAATTTCAATACCTCTGCAGGTTTGAGAAATGCCGGCTGGAAAAAGTATCAAAACTACTATAAGAAAGACGATGAAGCTGTACAATCCAGTATTAACTTCAAAGTTATGCGCTACGCAGATGTACTGCTGATGAAAGCAGAATGTGAAAACCAGAGAGACGGAGGTTCACAAACCGCAGCTATTTCTTACATTAAAGAAGTCAGGGACCGTGCAGGTTTAACAACTAATATTACCCCGACAAAAGAAGCCGTTTTCGCAGCCATAGTTCACGAACGAAAAGTAGAATTTGCTGGTGAACAAAGTCGTTTTGATGATATTATAAGATGGGGTATTGCCAGTACAGAACTGGCAGGTACTGGTTTTCAGACTGGCAGGAACGAATTATGGCCTATCCCTAACAGAGAAACATCATCTAATCCCAATATAAAACCAAGTGATAATAATCCTGGTTATTAAATGATTAAATTATGTTAGTTGAGTTAAGTTAAGTTAGTAGTTGGATAAACAGCGCATGAAAATGCGCTGTTTATTTTTTAGCGGCAGTTACTTTACAATTGATAATTGATTAGTTTATAATCTACAATCTACACTCTACAATACCTCGTTTTCTCTTCTTTCTTTCAAATCAGTTTCGATCTGAATTTCCATTTTTTTATCTATTGTATAAAAGCATAACAGAACGGCACTAATTATAAATATAAAGCCGGGATAGATACTTACAGAAAGTTTAATACCTTCAACAGCGGCGGGAACCTGATTCACTTCTTCGGCTACATAACCATATTTAGAAAGAAAAGCGGCACCTAACGCACTGCCTATGCTTATTCCGGTTTTTAATCCAAAAATCATGGCAGAAAAAACAATGGCAGTGGCTCTCCGGTTGTTTTTCCATTCACTGTAGTCCGCCACATCGGCAATCATAGTCCACAATAACGGAATGGTTATACCGTAAATAAATCCATGCAGTAACTGAGTGAGAAAAACCATTGTAACTGCCGATCTGCTGTAGAAATTGAATAACAGAAGAGTGAGCGCAGACAATAAAATAAAACAGATGTATACATTTTTTTTGCCATACAAATCGGCAAGAGGTTTTGAGAACATAATGCCCAGTATCATAAAAATATTTCCTCCGGCATTAAAAAGACTGAATGCTGAAGTTGGAGCGTCTTTCGGCCAGTGAAAGTCGACAAATCCCATCGCTGATAATGCCTGATTTAATTTATCGATGAAGGCGGTAATACCTGTATCATTTAAAAAAATAATCTGAGCCTCAGAATCTAAATAATATTTAAAATAAAAAACATACATACCGCCTTTTAAAGATAAAGTTACAAATACCAGAACGGTAACCAGCAGCATGACTAACCACGGACCATTTTTAGATAAATCCATAAAGTCCTGCTTAACAGAGGATTCCTGGTTTTTTGCCGGAATAACACGTTCTTTAGTAGTAAAAAAAGTAATCAGAAAACAGATAATTCCAATAAGGGCAAATAGCAGCATTGTGTTTTTAAAGCCAACTGTTTTATCGCCATTTCCCAGAATGTAAACAAAGGGAAGTAAAAGTGACTGTACAATAAACTGTGCTGTTATTACGGCAACAAAACGATAAGATGAAAGACTGTTTCGCTCCTTCATATCACCCGTTAAAACACCGCTTAAAGCCACATAAGGCAGATTGTTTGCGGAATATACCAGTACTAATAAAAAATAAGTCAGAAAAGCGTAGGCTGTCTTACCGGATATTCCCAAATCAGGAGTTAAAAATGAAAGAACAGCGGCAATTCCAAAAGGCAGGGAAGTCCACAATATCCAGGGTCTGAACTTTCCCCATTTCGTGCGGGTGCGGTCAGCAATGATTCCCATAATGATATTGAAAAAAGCACCAATAAATCCGCCCGTAAAAATAATTATACTGGCCGTTGCGGCAGGAATTTTATAAACGTCGGTGTAAAAGAAAGCTAAAAATGTGAGCAGGGTCTGAAAAATCAGATTTGCTGCAAAATCCCCCAAACCGTAACCTGTTTTTTCCAGTACAGAAAGTTTTGTTGACTTATTTCCCATAAATATATAAGCTGCATTTTTGCTTTAACGGATCATGTTGTTTTGTCAAAAAGGAAGAACAAATAGTACTCTTTGACGGCGCATGCTTATGTAAAAATAGTTTGAAAGTTCAAATAAGTTATATCATTTTTGAAGCCTATACTAACATATTTGATGCATCATTCTGCAGAATTAAATTTAATTAAATGAGCATTACAAGATCTTTTTTTACTACTAGTATACTAAAATAATTTTGGGCTGGCTCTGTAAGAAAAACGGATCTAACGTTTAGTGTCTAAATATGCTAAGAGGAAGAATCCCGATTTTTGAACTCATGTAAATTGGAGTTTAAGTGTCCCACTGTAATTGTGTAGGTCTCTATGTACCATGATTTGTCCAAAAAAGAGTATTTTTTTGAAATTGTGAATAAATTATGAAAACGATGGCAGTAAGAATTTCTGGAAGGTTTTATAGTTAATTGACATCATCGTTGGTATTTTTCTTTTTTGATTTGACACGATATACCCTGTTCGTTTTGCTTTGAAAGATATGATAAGGTTCTGTTTTTTTTAGTCTTTTTCATTTTTTAACTTAACATACCCTTTATGATTAAATAAACTTGCCATCGTATCCTTGTGAGTTAAACAATACACGATGATCAGGATACTACTATTATGTTACTTTTTTACCGCATATTCATTTGGACAGCAGATAAAATTTGAAAATTTCACAGCCAATCAGGGATTATCTAATAATTCAGTAACTGATATAGAAAGTGACAATGATGGAGGGCTTTGGATTGCTACCTGGGATGGTTTGAACTATTTTGACGGGTATAATTTTAAGATCTTCAAAAACAACTGCAGCAATTCAAAAACAGTCTGCAGCAACTATATTACCAAGTTACAAAAAGACGTCCGGGGCCAGATCTGGCTTATTACAAAAGAGGGGCATATAAACCAGTACCTCGGAAATGGTGATTTTAAGGAATTTAAATTTAAAAATACACCAACGGATATTCATTTGTCTCAAAAAGGAAATATTGTTGTACAGGTAAATAAAAAATATTTCGAATATCAAAATGAATCTTTTGTTGAAATAATCCGTAATAATGTCAAAACAGAAGACTTTAAAAACCTGAAAAGTATTTTACTTAGAAAATATCCTAAACTGGTTATCAATGACATTTTAAAAGATAAAGAAGGAAATATATGGTTTGCTACCCGCGAGAACGGCTTGTACATAATTACAAACGAATCTGTAGAAAATAATATACTGCATTTTACTTCTGATTTATATTCGCCTTATTCCTTTAAAAATAATGAGATAGAAACACTTCATGAAGATGATTTTGGAAATATCTGGTTAGGGCAGAAGGACGGCGGATTAAGTATGGCTTACAGCGGCTCTGAAAAAATAAATTCGGTTATGCCCCATCCGTTAAAAGAACCTTATCTTCCGGATGAAACGATCAGGGCAGTTACCAAAGACAATAAAGGGAAAATATGGCTGGGCTATTATACAAAGGGGCTTTATTATTATAACGAAAAAAGCAATTTTTTTGAAAAGTTTAAGATTGATAAGTCCGGCTTAAACCCTGATTCGGAACGTATCAGGACTTTATTTACTTCAAGTGACGGAGCAGTCTGGGCGGGGACTTATAAAGGAATTCTGCGTATTTCAGGCAGTAATTGTACGGTTTACGAAAACAGCGGTATTGCGGGAGTGTCTGTAGACAGATGTTATTCTATATACGAAGATCATAACAGACAGCTTTGGATGGGATGCTGGAACGGTCTGGCTAAATTTAATATGATTACCGGAAAGTTTGAAAAGTTTAAAGGACAGGAAGCATTAAGTAAATACCATATAAGATGTGTCAGACAAAATTACCAAAACCTTTTACTGGCAACAGAAAATAATGGATTAGTGGTGTTTAACTTAAATACCGGGACTTTAAAAAAAATTACGACTAAAGAGGGGATTTTAGGCAACAGTATCTACTCTGTTTTTGCTGATAACGAATCAGATAATTACTGGATTGCTTCTTTGGGCGGTGTAACAGTTTTTAATAAAAAAAAGGGTGTAGTAAAAAATATTACAGAGTTTGAAGGACTGCCAAGCCACATGGTTTACGGACTTATAGATAATGGCGGTAAAGTCTGGATCAGTACTACAAAAGGAATCGCTTCTATTGATAAAAAAACATATTCCGTAACCTCTTATAATCCTAATTACGGATGGCAGGCACCTGAGTTTTCCGAAGGGGCTTATTATCAGGACACTAAAGGGAATTTGTTTTTTGGAGGTGTAGACGGACTAAATTATTTTAATCCCGGCACCCTTCATTCCAATACTTCAAAATCAAAAATAAAACTGAAAGTTGACGGCAGTGAAGAGTATGCAGCAGCGATAGAAAAAGGTTTTACGAATAATGAATTAAAAATTGAAGTCATACCTGTTTTATTTCCAAGAAATACAAAAAGTACGATTTATTACAAACTGGAGGGACAAGAAGAGGATTGGACTTTACTGCCTGCAGATAATAAAATAGAATACAATGATTTATCTTCGGGAAATTACAGTTTTATGATAAAAGAAGGAAAGGACGGAATACCTGCTCCTGCTTTTTTTAATCTTCATATTACAGAAGCATTTTATGAATCGATAGTTTTCTATATTCTTTTGTCTGTTTTGATACTGCTTGCCAGTGCTGTAGTGATTTATATTAAAAATAAAAATACTCTTGAACAGCAGAAGTTTATGGAAGAATTGGTAAAAGCCCGTACCGCCGTTATTGAAAAACAGAAAAAAAACCTGGAAGAAATTAATGCTGAACTGGATCAGAAAAATAAAAAGATCATAGAGCAAAAGGAAAAACTTCTGGTTCTTCACAGCAATTTAAAGAATGAAAACTTTGAGATTGAAAAGTTTAAGACTTTTATGCTCGCTGAGTTTCAGGAGCCTATATCGAAAATAATTAAAATTTCGGGTGCTTTAAAAAAAGATACAGAAACACAGCGCACTTTAGTGGCAGAATCGGGGAAACTGGTTAATCTTATTTCAGAATGGAATTATCTGGAACATGTTAAAGATCTTGGCCCAGTAAAAAAAACGGCGGCTTATTTACTCCCGGTTTTAAAAAATAATATAGAAAAGCTGAAAAAAGATTCACAGCTCAATGAAGTAAATTTTAACTGTCAGATAGATAGTACGGAATGTTTTGCAGTTGTTGATGTACTGCGTTTAAAACTTTGTCTTCAGTATTTTTTTAATGACCTCAATAAATACTCTGATAAGGACAGTACTTTAAGTATTGGCATTACTTATCAGGATAACAGTATCGAAATTAAAACAGTTTCAGACAGTGTAATTTTAAAAAACAACTGGTACAATATTTTACATTACAGTCCTTATTATAAAGCACTGCAGGTTTTACTTCAGGATTTGGAAGGCAGTATTACCTCTTCTTCAGAAGAACAATTTCAGTCTGTATTGCGTATCCCAATAGAATTTTCTGACTCTGACGCTACTTTTAAGGAAACGATTTCATGGAAAAACTTTAATTACCTCGATCAGATTTCTTCAGAAAAAAAACATCTTTTGGTTTTTGGAGATTCCTATAATAATCCGGCGGCCAGCCAGATTCTGGAAAACGAGAATTACAATCTGATTTTTGAGAGTTCAGTTTCAAATTTAAATGCTATAATTAAACAGGCAGAAATTTCGGCCCTTGTTTTTTATCAGGCTGCATTTTCTAAAGAACTGGTCCATTTTTTAAAACAGAATAAAGAAAACACCGGTTTAAAAATCCCTATGATTTATATCTCAGAAGATATTAATTATGAGCAGGATGAACATTTGCTGGAATTAGGTATTGATACCCATATTAAACTGCCGGCGAGTTTGTCATTTGTAAATAAAAAGATAAACCGACTTATCAATCAAAATAAAGAACCTCTTAAAGAACATAAAATCCAGCAGAAAATTTTTGAGATTCTGACCGAAAATAATGAAAGTATTACTCCTAATGAAAAGCTTTTAAAAAGAGCACTGGAGATTATTAAAGAAGAATTGCAAAATCCCGGATTTAACGTAGAAATGATGGGAGAACAATTAGGGATTTCGAGAGTAAAATGCTACCGCTTGTTTAAAGAAACTTTACATCAGTCCCCTTCTGATATTTTAATGTCGCTTCGATTACAAAAAGCAGAAATCCTTTTAAAAACTAAAAAACTGAATATCTCAGAAATAAGTTTTGAATGCGGCTATAATGATCCAAAATACTTTGGACGTTCTTTTAAGAAGTATTTTGGCAAAAGTCCGAAGGAATTTAAAGAATTTCCGGTTTAGATTTTTGTTAGCATTGGATTTAGAGAAAGTTAGCCTAATGTTAATGAGCAAAAATACCCCTTTTTCAGCGTTAATTATGTCCTAAATTGAATTAAAAGTCCTCTTTTGAAAAACAAAAATCCTCCTTTTGAAGAGACCGATAAAATACTTTTGGCAAAACATAAAAAAGTATTTTAAATGAAAAAAATTTACGCATTGTTAATTCTTGCCTTTGGATGTATGTCCTATTCCTATGCGCAGGTTAATGTATCAGGAGTTGTAGTTTCTGATGTTGAAAAAGTACCCGTTCCGGGAGTCTCTGTTTATATTAAAGGAGAGCCAAAGGGAGCTGTTACAACAGATTTTGACGGTAATTTTAAAATTAAAGCCAATGTAAACGATGGTGTTTTAGTTTTTTCTTATGTAGGATTTAAAACAAAAGAAGTTTCTTTTTCCGGTAACCAAAAATTAACGGTTTCTATGGCAGAAGAAGTGAGCACTTTAAATGAAGTAGTAGTAGTAGGTTACGGTTCTCAAAAAAGATCTGATGTAACGGGAGCTATTGGTTCTGTAAAAAGTGAAAATTTTAATAAAGGAGTGGCTGCCAACGCAGGGCAGTTAATTCAGGGTAAAGTTGCCGGAGTTAATGTAATGGCAGCGAGTGGTGAGCCAGGAGCAAATCAGGATATCATTATTCGCGGGGTTGGAAGTTTACGTTCCGGAACAACACCTCTTTATGTAGTAGACGGATTTGTTCTTGACAATTCTGGTAATGGTGTTGCTACAAACCCTTTAAACTTTATCAACCCGCAGGATATCGAGAGCATTGATGTTCTTAAAGATGCCTCTGCAGCGGCTATTTATGGTTCCAGAGCTGCAAATGGAGTAGTAGTAATTACAACTAAAAAAGGTTCAAAAGGGCAGTCAAAAATTAACCTTTCTATGACTACTGGTTTCTCTTCTTTAGCAAATAAAGTAAATGTTTTCAGTGCTGATGAATTTAGAAAACAAGTTGCTGCTGTAAACGGAAATTTACAAGATGGCGGTGCAAGTACAGACTGGCAGGATGAATTAACAAGAACAGGGGTTTCTCAAAACGTTAATTTATCGATGAGCGGCGGAACAGACAAATCAACTTATGCTGCTTCTGTGGGAATGGATAATCAGGAAGGTATTTTCCAAAATAGTGATTTAAAACGTTATTCAGGACGTTTGAATTTAAACCAAAAAGGATTAAACGATAAACTTAATATTGCCTTTAACCTGACAGCAACTAAACTTGAAAATTCAAGACCAGATGCAAGAAGTGTTGTTGGAAATATGCTGACACTGAATCCTACTGATGCCGTATATGTTAACGGACAGCCAAATGTTAACTTAAGCAACGATGCTGTAAATCCTTTAATCAGCCAGAGAATTTATTCTGATGAAACAAACAACAATCGTATTCTTGCGAACATTAGTCCATCATACGAATTTATAAAAGGATTAACCTATAAATTTAATCTTGGAGTGGATTATTCTATGTCGGAAAGAGACATACAGGTTTTACCATATACTTCGGCTACTAATACAACTGAAAGTACTTTAAACAACATTGTTACTAATAATAATAACGTTTTGTACGAAAACACTTTAACCTATAACTTTAATGTTAAGAACCATAATTTTACGGTTTTAGCTGGTCAGTCTTACCAGAAAATACAGGTGAATCAGAAGAATTATGATTTTAAAGGATTCCCGGATAATGGTGTAGAACCTAAAAATCAAATTGGAGCGGCAGCTGAGCTTAGAAGCAAGTCTTCATCAGCAGTAGAAAATGAACTTCAGTCTTTCTTCGGAAGATTAAACTATGGATATGATAACAAATATTTATTGACTGCCACTATGCGTGCAGATGGTTCTTCTAAATTTGGTAAAAACAACAGATACGGATATTTCCCATCTGTAGCATTAGGCTGGAATATTACAAAAGAAGATTTCTTAAAAGAATCTGAAACGCTGAACAACTTAAAATTAAGAGCAAGCTGGGGTCAGACTGGTGTTCAGGAGATTCCTTCAAAAATTACCAAAACAAGTTATACAGAAAGTAACAGCGGTTATGATACGTATCCATTGGATCCAACCGATACTGATTTAGCTAGTTATCCTTATGGTTCTATCTATACTCGTTTAGCAAATCCAAATCTTCAATGGGAAGTTTCAACACAAACAAACGTTGGTTTAGATTTTAGTTTATTCAATAACAGATTATCAGGTACTGTAGATTATTTCAACAAAGTTTCAGATAATATTTTGTTAGAGGTTGCTCCTGTAGATCCTATTCAGCCTGCATCAAAGTACTGGACAAACATTCCTAATATGGAAATCCGGAACAACGGTATTGAAGTAGCTTTAGATTACAGCAGTGATAAAAGCAAAGACTTCTCTTACAGCATTGGAGGGAACATATCTTTTACAAAAAACAAAGTAGTAAACTCTCCTTATAAAATATTGACAACCGGAGCAGCGCAGGGAGGCGGGCAAACCGGAGCAACTATTAACGGAGTTTTAAACGGACACCCAATTGGTTCTTTCTATATGCTTGATTTTACCGGAATTGGTCCTGATGGTCAAAACCAGTTTGCAGATACAAATGGAGACGGTTCTATCCTTGACAACGATCGTATTGTTGCAGGAAGTGCCTTGCCAGATTATATCTATGCTTTTTACCTGAATTTAAAATACAAGAATTTTGATTTCGTTGCTAATTTTAATGGTGCAGGCGGAAACAAAATTTACAACCACGTTGCTATGACTTCATTCAACAGAGGAAATTTAGCAAACTCTTTTAATACAACAGACAGAGCTTCAGAATATTTAAACGAAGCCTCTACAAACTCTAATACAGTTTCTACAAGATACTTAGAAGATGGAAGTTTCTTACGATTAAATAATGCGAGTTTAGGATATAATTTAAGCCCGAAATTAGTTGGACTTGGAGATGTAATGGACAACATTCGTCTTTCTTTAACAGGTCAGAACTTATTTGTAATTACAAAATACAGCGGTTTTGATCCTGAAATTAATACAGGAACTTCTGTAGGCGAAATTCAGTCTTTTGGTATTGATTATTTCAGTTACCCAAGAAGCAGAACTATTGTATTTGGCTTAAACGTTGCATTTTAATCAAAAATAAAAAAACATGAAAAATAAAATAATAATAGCAGCTCTTGCATTAGGTGTATTGTTTACCTGGAGTTGTACTGACTTAGAAGAAAAGATCCTTGACGAATCCTTAAATGGTGCAGGACAGGCAGAAGCAATCAGCGGTGCTATTGCTCCGGCTTATGGACAATTAAAAGCAACATGGTACCATACAAATAATTTTGGTTTACAGTTAATTGCCAGTGATGAAGGTATTTTACCTTACAGAGGAGGAACAGATTGGTACGATGGTGGTAAATATTTAGCAGTACATGCGCATACTACAACACCTACTAATGACTTGGTTACAAGTACATGGAATGCTCTTACCAAAAATATTTCCAGAACATTATCTGCTATTGAAGTATTAACTCCTCTTGCAGAAGGCGGAAATACAGAAGCACAGGGAGCTCTTTATGAAATGAAGGCCTTAAGAGCTTACTTAAATATGCAGACATTAGACAGCTGGGGATTGGTGTTTAAAAAAGAGTCATCGGCCAGTACTTCTGAAATCCTTCGCGGACAAGATGCTGTAACTTATATCGAAAATGAATTACTTTCTGTTGCGGATGTAATCAATACCAATAAAGGTCCGGGAAGAATGACGCAATCTGCGGTTTGGGGACTTCTTGCGAGATTAAATCTAAATGCAGCAGTATATCGTGATCCATATGGTGTACCTTCATTTACTACTGCAGATATGGATAAGGTTATCAAATACTCAGATAACATTATTAACTCTGGTAAATTCAGTTTCTCTACGGAGTATTTTGACTTATTTGATGACAGTAATGATACAAACAAAGAAGTAATCTTTTCAATAGATCAGCGTGGAGTTTTAGCTGATGAGCACAACCGTTGGGCTTATTGGTCAATTCCGGGATCTATGTTCCCAAGACCAGAATCAATCAATGCAGATGGTACAGACGGACCTGCTATTACGTCCGATTTCTATCGTACATGGGTAAACGCTTATGGTGCTGTAGATCCGGCAGATGCTGATTCAAGATTTTATAAAAACAATGCAAAAGTACCAGATAACTTAAAAGACCTTACAGGACTTTCTCCGTTAAATGATGAAAACCACTACTACTGCGTTAAAGCGGAAGAGTTTGAAATAGACAGAGGAATTATGAGAGGTATTCCATGGGCTGCAAGAAAAGATGCGAATGGAGCATTTTACAAATGTGACGGCGGATATAGAATTTATCCGGTTAAACAAATTAAAGGAAATGGTCCTGATAAAAACGTAGGTTACGTAAACCTTACAGAACAAGTTGATTTTACTAAAGAAGGAAGTATGCACTATTCAGGATACAGAGTATCTAAATATCAGTTCAGCCACACTTCTCCTGATGGTAATACCTACAGCAGTGTAGATATGGTAATGCTTAGATATGCCGAAATTTTTATGATGCGTGCCGAAGCTAAATTAAGAAAAGGAGATAACGCTGGTGCATTAGCAGATATGAATACAGTTAGAACTTCAAGAACTGCCCGTGCTCCAATTCCGGCTGCGCTTCCGGCCATTAGTCTGGATATTTTGTACAGAGAATATGGTTTTGAATTCTACTGGGAAGGTTTAAGAAGAAATACTCAAATCCGTTTCAGCCATTTTGAAGATAAATGGACTGAAAAATCAGATACAGATGTTAATAAGAGATTGTTCCCGATTCCACAGGTAGCAATTGACGGAGCTTCAAATACTCCGGGTTATTTAATACAAAATAAAGGATACTAGTTTTAGTTTGTTTTTTTTACGTTGAATTTGAAGGCTGCGGTTTTTATACTGTCGCAATAAAAAAGCAGTCTTCTTGTGTTTATTTATTTGAAACAGGGCGTCAGACGCCCTGTTTTTTTATTCATTTTCTAAGATTTTGAACAATGAAAAAAGGATTTTTCAACGATATATTCTTCATCACACTGTATTTTCTTTTTGTTTATCCAAAATTTATTAATTCCCGCAAATGAAATCATCATTTTTATTCATCTGGCTGTCCCTGTTTTTTTGGGGAGCAGAAAATCAACTGCATTCTCAAAATGCGGTTAAAATACATTCTCATAACGATTATAATCAGGCAGTTCCTTTTTGGAATGCTTATGCAAACGGAGTATCGTCTATAGAAGCCGATATTTTTCTAAAAGAGAATAACTTATATGTTTCTCACGATCAGAAAGAAATTACTGCCGCACGAACTTTGGAAGATTTATATTTAAAACCGTTAGAAACGGCTCTAAAAATGAATTATAAAAAGGAGCATGAATTATTTCTGTTAATTGACATTAAAACAGAAGCTGTACCAACTCTTAATAAGCTTATTGCTATTTTAAAAAAATACAAATCTGTAACAGAGAACAAGAATGTTAAAATCATTATATCGGGTAACAGGCCCAATGTGGATACCTACAGCCAATATCCTGATTTTATATTATTTGATTTTCAGGAAGCAGAAAAACCGGCTGCAGAAGAAAACTGGAAAAAAGTAGCCATGATAAGTATGGATTTTAAAAAATATTCTGTCTGGAATGGTTTAGGAAGATTAACCCATGACGATTATAATCGTATAAGTTCCGTCATTTCTAAAGCAAAAGCACTCCATAAACCTTTCAGATTCTGGGGCTGTCCGGATACCAAAACAGCCTGGAAAGCCTTTCTGGAATTAGGTGTAGATATTATCAATACAGACAAACCTTATGATTGTGTTCAATATATAAATTTATTGCCTAAAAGACTTATAACAGCAGGTAATGCATCAAAAGTGTATACACCAGATTACAAAACAGATCAAAAAAACCTTCCGGTAAAAAATGTAATTCTTTTAATTGGCGACGGAAATGGTTTGTCGCAGATATCGTCAGCTGTTCTGGCTAATAACGGTGCTTTGTCACTTACACAGATGAAGAGTATTGGTTTTATCAAAACACAGTCGGCAGATGATTTTACAACCGATTCTGCCGCTGCCGGAACAGCACTGGCAACAGGTGAAAAAACTAATAACAGAGCAATTGGGACTGATAGTTTAAGAAAACCCATTATTAATATTTTAGAAATTTTACAAAAAAGAAACTTTTCAACTGGTATAATAACGACCGATGAAATTACGGGTGCTACACCGGCCTCTTTTTATGCACATACAGAAGAAAGATCAAATACAGAAAAAATTGCTCAGGATTTATTAAAAAGCAAACTCAATTTGTTTGTTGGAGGAGGAGCTTCTACTTTTAAAAATATGCCGTTAGAGGCTAAATACAAGCTATTGTCTTCTGTTAAAGAAATGCAGACAGTAAATAGTGATACGGTTGGTGTTTTTATTTCTTCGGGCAGAGTACCGTCTGTTTTAGAAGGAAGGGGAGAAGTATTGGCTGATGCCGTAAAATATAGTTTGGAATTTTTAAACAAAAAGAATAAACCTTTTTTCCTGATGGCAGAAGGAGCACAGATTGACAGTTTTGGTCATGTGAATAATGCTGCCGGAATCGTAGCTGAAACCATAGATTTCGATACTGCCATTACTCAGGCTTTGCTATTTGCGGATAAAAATGAGGGTACATTAGTTATTGTTACAGCAGATCATGAAACCTCCGGATTTGCGATTCCGCAGGGTAATGTGAAAAAACACAAAATTGAAGGTGATTTTATAACTATTGACCATACAGCCACGATGGTTCCGTTATTTTCATACGGACCCCATTCACAGGATTTTCAGGGAGTGTACGAAAATAACGAAGTGTTCCATAAAATACTTTCAGCATTAGAGAAAAAGTAAGATGTTAAATTAAAGGCTAAAAAAACGGAAAAATGAGGATATATATCAAAGCTGTAGTTTTATCAGGATTACTGCTGTTGATGACGGAAGGATTTGCCCAGCAAACCGTTCATCAATACGTTGAACCAATGATTGGTTCAGAAGGAGTGGGCAGGGTTTTCATCGGTCCCTCATGTCCGTATGGAATGGTAAAACCAAGTCCGGATTGTACCGTAAGTCCAAACAGCGGATGGCTTCCAATGCCCAAAGAAGTAACAGGATTTAGTCAGGTACACGTGAGCGGAACCGGCGGAGGACCAAAATACGGAAACATCTCCATTATGCCATTTTCGGGAGCTTTGGATAAAATGGATCAGACTTCTTTCAGAGCAGAAGAAAATGTAAAACTGGGGTATTATGAAACGGTTTTCAAAGAAAACAATATTAAAACCGAAATCACGACAGGAGAGAAAGTTTCATTTTACAGAATTACTTATCCAAAAAACAAATCAAAAGAATTAAAAATAGACCCGGGATTTTTCCTTGGAGAAGAAAAGATTCCTGATGCCAGAGAAGCACAACAGTTTGTAGGTTCGCAGATCGAAATAGTTTCGGACACCGAAGTAAGAGGGTATAGCCGAATCAGAGGAGGTTGGAACAACGGAAGAGCTTATACGGTTTATTTCTGGGCTGTTTTCGATCAGCCGATTGCTAAATATGTAACTTTTAAAGACGGAAAATTTTACAACAATCAAAAAGCACAATTTGATTCCGGAAAGAAAACTGGAGCGTTGCTTTCTTTTGGAAACTCCGGAAAAGAAGAATTAAATGTCAAAATTGGAATTTCCTTTTTAAGTGAATTAAAAGCGAAGAATAATATAGAAATCGAAATCCCGCATTGGAATTTCAACACCGTTTTAGCCGCTTTAGAAAATAAATGGGAAGATAAAAACGGCATTTCAATTGACGGAAAAACAATAGAAACATTGCATATAAAAGCCCAGATTGACGAAACCGAAATGTGGATTGTAAAAAATCCGGAGTTTCCTTTAATCTGTAAAATCATAAAAAAACCGTTAGGAATTAATCTAACCCTGGTAAAAGTAGTGGATTAATTAAATTTAAGTAAACTGATTGTATCTTTTAATTTTGGGAGGATTGCTGCCAAAAACTTGTTACACATTTTCAAGTTATAATTTAGCTGAAGATTCAATTTCTGTTTAATTTCTTTTTTGCTTCATAGAGTTTATAATGGTTCTGAAGAACTAAAAAATAGTATCAACTGTCTCCAAATGCTTTTAAATTACAGAGTCTACTATTTGATTAATGTTAGCAATTGATTATTTTTTGGTTAATTGCTTGATTTTATGATTAAAGAGAGAAAAATTAATGAGGTAAATTTACGAAGTTAGTATTGTTAATTCAGTTCTAACCATCAAAACATAAAACGTGCAAAAGCATCTTATTCCTTCAGAAACCTCATGGCTTTCTTTCAATAATTGTATTTTGGATGAAGCGGAAGACTTAAATAATGCAGTATATGACCGAATCAAATTTTTGGCCATTCATTCCTCTAATTTAGATGAGTTTTTCAGAGTCAAAATATATAAACTGCAAAAAAAGAATAAGAAAAACACCAATCTTTTACAAGATGTTTTAAGTGAGGTAAATCTACAGCAAAATAGATTTGGAAAAATATGGAGTTATTCAATTTTAACTGAATTAGCTCTAAATGATATTATATATTATGAATATCAGGAACTTTTGCCAGAACATTTAGAGGAAATCGAATACTACTTTAAAAGTATAATTTTATCTTATATTCAGGTTGTTTATATCACGTTGAATCAACCTAAAACCTATTTTCTAAATAATCGCAGTTTATACTTTTTAGTAAAATTAAGAGACAGCAAAGGCAATTATAATTTTGCTTATTTAAATATTCCGTCAGACAAACTGGATCGTTTTAAACAGCTGCAAAGCCTGGAAAATACTCATTATATTATTTCAATCGATACTATAATCAGAAAATGTCTGCCACTGATTTTTCCGGCAGATAAAATCATTTCGTGTAACGCCATAAAATTAAACCGGGATGAAAATTATCTGATTGAAGACGAAAATACAGGTGATTTAATAGCCAAAATTGAAGAAAAAATCGAAGAACGCAAACGAGGTTCGGCCACAAGATTTTTGTACGATTCTAATATGGATGCCGATTCTTTTTCGATCTGTAAAAAAGCCTTCAAACTTTATAAAAGTGAAATGATAAAAGGCGGAAGCCATCATAATTTTTTCGATTTATTCAAATTTCCAAATCCGGTTAAACCAAAGCTGCAGGGAAAATATTATCCAAATCTTCCGCATCTGCCTTTTGAAAACAAAACATCGATTTTTGATGTCATAACAAAACAGAATCAATTACTGCATTTCCCTTATCAGTCGTATTATTACGTACTTCAATTTTTTAATCAGGCCGCAATCAATAAAAATGTTACGGAGATTAAAATTACGTTGTACCGTATTTCTTCTCAATCCTTAATTGCAAATGCTTTAATAAGTGCAGCAAAGAATGGAAAAAAAGTAACCGTTTTTGTTGAGGTAAAGGCACGTTTCGATGAACATAATAATTTGTACTGGTCTAAAGAAATGAAAAATGCCGGTATTAAAATCATTCAAAGTCTTCCTAATTTAAAAGTGCATGCCAAAGCCGCGATGATTACGATGAAAGACAAATACGGCAATAAAAAAAATTATGGCTATTTGTCAACAGGAAATTTTAATGAAAGTACGGCAAATGTCTATTCGGATTTTGGTTTTTTTACAGCAGAAACGGCGTATACCAATGATTTAAAAAAGATCTTTGCCTTTCTAAAAACCAAGAAAAAAGGGGCAGAGCCAAAGCATATTTTAGCCGCTGGATTTAATATGAAGGAAAAATTACTGGAATTAATGGACACTGAGATAAAAAATAAAAAAGCAGATAAACCGGCGTCGATATTTTTAAAAGTAAACGGGTTGGATGAAAAAGATATTATTGATAAACTTATTGAAGCTGATAAAGCAGGTGTAGAAGTTACATTAATAGTCCGCGGAATATGCACGCTTTTGCCAGAAATTAGAAAAGTATCAGAAAACATAAAAATCTACCGCATTGTCGATATGTTTTTAGAGCATTCCAGAATATATAAATTTGCAAATAACGGACACGAAAAAATCTTTTTATCTTCTGCAGATATGTTAAGTCGAAATTTAAACAGAAGGATAGAAGCGGCATTTCCAATATACGATGAAAAACATATTGAAGAAATAAATAAAGTAATTCAGCTGCAGTTAGAAGATAATACCAAAAGAAGAATTATAAACCGTCAGGGCAATAGTGAATTAGAAAATGACGATAATGAAAATCCAAGACGGGCACAGACTGAAATTTACAGTTGGATTGCAGCTGCCCATAAAATATCCTAAATTGTTTTTGAAAAGTCTGATCTAAATGATCGGATTTTTTTGCGACAGTTTTATCAAATTCATCTAATATTAAATTAATAAATCAGAGTGCTGTAAGAGATATCGCAGCGAAGTATTTAATTTTTCATTTTATTAATAATTAAACCGATTATCACTTTTGAAGAGTAGTTTTTGTGGATTGTTCTTTAAGATTTTTTAAAAAGCTGTAATGTTGTTTTAAATATTCCGGTGGATAAAAATAGAATAGATTAGATAATTTTGAGAGTAGAATTTAATTTAACTGCCTCAATCTTTATGCTATGAAAACAATCCAGTTCAGAACAGATGACCTTACACAGTATACGGTCAATATTAATCATATTACCTGTATGTTTCCGGCAGACGAAGTCAAGGGGACCTGGATTTATTTAAGCTGCGGAACGCGTTTAAAGAGCCTGATTGCTCTTGATGTTGTTTTGGAAATGATTAATGAGGCTAAAAGCAGCTAAATGCAAAAAAGCGATTGAATAAATCAACCGCTTTTACAAAAACATCAACAACAACTTGAAAATACTATTTAGTATATTTTTTTCTTAAGAGATTTATTTCTTTAGGTCCAATTCCTATTTCCTGCTGCAGGAAGTTTTCTACGCTTCCGTACTGTGTTTTAATTCCGCCAAAGAATGAACGAATAAGTTCTGGTTTGAGTGCCATTTCGTTTTCAATCTGGGCTTCAGTCATACCGCTCATTTTGGCGAGAGGTGCCATCATTCCTTTATTCATTTTTTTCAGATAAATGTTAGAGGCAACATAATCTTCTTCAATAGTATTCTGTGGAACTTGTAAAACATAAAGAAACAGTGCGGTGGCCATACCTGTACGATCGCGTCCGCCGGTGCAATGGTACATTACCGCTTCTTTTTTATCAGCAGTTAGTAGTTTTACAAACAAAGGGCGGAATCGGTCACCACTGTATTTTACCGCATCTATACCATAAAATTTCTCAAGAAAACCGCCTTCTTTTAAAAGTTTAACCATCTGTGCAGCATTTGGAATGCTGTCACTTCCAGCCGGACTCAAAGTATAATCTGTGTTTTGCGGCAGGCGATCCGGAGCGGCTTTCGATTCGGCAACACCCCTAAAATCAACAACTGTATGGATTTTCTTTTTATCTAAAAGTTTGATGTCTTCCGGTGTCAGTTTATCAATGCCGGCACTTCTGTATACTTTTCCCCAGACAACTTCTTTTCCATCTGTAGTTTTGTATCCGCCCACATCTCTGAAATTTAATGCTCCTTTTACCGGAACCAATCTTTTTATACTGTCTGTTAGCTGAGCGTTTGCCAATGTCTGAACCAGAATTGCAGCTATAATTATTGTTTTTCTCATTTTTATATTGAATTAAATTATTTGTTTTTAAAAGATGTCGTAGCGTAAACCTGCCTGTCCGCGGCTTCCATACCATTCCTGAGAAGTGACACGTTTTTTATTATCTCCCATATACATTTTTACAGGAGAATCGCTTAAATTGTTCAGTTCGATAAATACCTTAAGTCTTTTATTGATATTAACAGTTGCTGAAGCATCAATAGTGAAATTAGAATCTGACCAGATGTAATAATCAGGACCTAGCTGCTGATTTATGGTTTCTACAGAATTACCGCGGTAGTTTCCGGCAAGACGAACCATTACCCCATTTCTTTCGTAGAAAAGGATCGCATTAAATAAGTTTTTAGATTGGTTTGGAAGACTTGTTTTATCATTTACCGTCGTAGTTCCGCTAACACGGGGAACTTCCGTTTTTGAATCTAAAAAGGTGTAGTTGAATTCAACTCCAAATCCGCTCCAGAAGCCATTTAGGAAATCAAATCGTTTATTGATTCCAGCCTCAAATCCAATTAGAGAAGCTTTGTTTAAGTTTTTTGCCTGAGTAACCAGATAATCATTTCCGTCGATATTCTGCATACTTACATCCGTAAATACGACATCTGTAATGTTTTTGTAAAATGCACCACCGGAAAGAATTCCAACATTATCAAAGTAGTATTCTCCCATTACATCGAAATTGTTACTGAAAGTTGGTTTCAGATCCGGATTTCCCTGCGTAATCGTATTAGGAGATGCGGTTGTATTGGTCGAGCTTCCGGGAGTCATATCGCCAAAATTCGGACGTACAAACGTGCGTGTATAAGCAGCACGAAGATTTGATTTTTCGGTTAACTGATATTTTAAATGAAGCATTGGAAGAAACGAAGTGTAATTGTTTTCTACCATAGAAGGGCTTAATGTAATTACAGCAGGAGTTCCTTCTGTAGTCGCTTTTGTTCCGTTCAAAGTCATAGCAGTGTATTCATTGCGCACACCTCCAACAATTTTTAATTTATCTGTGGCATCAATTTCAGCCATTATATATCCGGCAATTACGTCTTCATCGCCTGTATAGAAAGCAGTAGCATTTGTTTTGGAAGTAAAATCCATAAATCCGTTTGCGGTTTGGAAAGATTGTCCGTACATATCAAACAATTGATTTTTTGTCAATGGATTTACAATGAACTGGCTGAAATCGCCGTTCATGTTTCCGAAAAATTTACTTCCGCTTGGGAAATTTGTGGTTTGCAGTGACGCAAGCGGTACTAAAGCAGGTGAGTTTGGAATTCCAACGGCTGCTCCCGGAAGATATACATAATTAGAGCCATAACTGTTTGTTCTGTCTTTGTGACGGTATTTAGCGCCAAACTTTAAATTCACTTTAGAAGTTGCTTCAACCTTTAAATTCACCTGTGCAATCTGGTCTCTTTCACTATTATCAAGCTGTGCAATTACCAACTGATTTAACAGCAGTTTTGTCGGATCCATTACTTCAGCAGGATTTGCAATACCGGTTTCAAAATGATCTACTGTGCCGCCAACTCCGTTTGGAGAATCAAATCCCCAGTAACGCTTTCCGTCGTTTGAAAGATCGTTGAAACCTCCTGTAATTCTCTGACGAAAAGTTGCAATAGGAAGTCCTTTATTACCTGAAGTTGGAGGAGTATCCAAATAATATTCCGATTTATGATTGCTGTAACTCCAGTCCAGTTTGAATTTTTCGCTCATCTGATGTTCTCCGCCAGCTTCAAAACCGTTTAAGGCTGTCTGATAATGAGAATATCTGTAATTGTATTGAAAACGAGAATTGGTATAATCGATATAAGATTCATAAACAGGACGAATATCGTCAAACTTATTAGCCATTCCTCTAAAGAATATTTTATCAGATGGTGTCAATTTATATTCAGCTCCTACATTCAGGCCTTTAGTTTCGCGTTCTCCCATGTAACGTTTAAAAAGTACTGTATTGAGTGATTTTTTCTGTTCGACTACAGCTGCTCCTGTATTATAAGTAGCAGCAAATTCGTCAGAACCCCATTGTCTGCTCCAGATTGCTCCCGAAACAATCACTCCCAGTTTGTTATTAAAAAATCGATCTCCGTAAGTGACAGAACCGTTATAAGTACCATTTTCACTGAAAGTATTATATCCACCGGCAGCGCTGACATTTAGTATACGTTTTGATGGTGCAGTTCGCGTGATGAAATTGATAGAACCACCAATTGCATCTCCTTCCATATCGGGAGTAATTGCTTTTGAAACCTGTACATACTGTATCATTTCTGAAGGAACTGCATCTAAAACCGATGAACGATTTCCCATCACGTTTGAACTCGGAAGACGATTTCCGTTAAATAAAGTAGAAGTCCATGCAAAAGGAGTACCTCTTACCGTTGCCTGATCGGCCTCTCCGTGATAACGGGCAACAGCTACACCCTGCATACGCTGCACCGCTTCAGCTGCATTACGATCCGGAAGTTTTCCAATCGCATCTGCGGCCATTACATCCATAATTGCCAGCGAGTTTTTCTTGATACTGTAGGCTTTGGCCTGAGAAGGCGCCATAGTACCTTTTACAACAATTTCTTTAAGGGAAGCAGAACCGTCCGGTATCATTTGGATTAATCCAAGATCATTGATTCCCTTTACCAGGTTTATAGTGATTGATTTGGTCTCAAAACCAATGTAACTTATTTCGATTACAGCTTCTCCTTCAGAAGGAGCAGTAATTGTAAAAGCGCCTTGTAAATCTGAAACTGCCGAATTAGTAAAGGTTTTTCCGGTAACATTTGCAGTAGGCAGTGTTCCGGCATCGCTGGTAACAACCCCTTTTATGGTTTGTGCATTAGTTGTTAGTATTGAACCTACAGCGATAAGCACTGTGAAAAGAGCTTTTTTGAATATCTTTTCTTTCTTCAACAATGATTTTAAAATAATTTTAGGTGTCATGTTTTATAGTTTTTTTGCAAAGATTGCTGCGATTTAAACTATGAAACGACTTTGTCGAACTAGAACTACTTTTGGGAAGTGCCAAACTTTTGTTGTTTGTTTAATCTTTTGATTATTAATGATTTATTGTTTGTTATTAAATTGTTATTAATCAATTATTTTGCAATTGCTAAACATTAATTTAACAGCCTCATGGTATTTTAGCACAAAGATTTTAGGATGAAATATATAATTGCCATTGGAATATTTCAGGCGCTTTTAGCTGTCGTATTACTTTTAAGAAGCAGGTATAAAAAAAATGCCGATGATTTATTAATGTCCTTAGTTCTCTGCATAGGAATTCACCTTTCTATAAAATTCTTCATTTTCACTTTCGTAGAAGATCAGCAGGTACTTAATATGATGAACACCTTTATCGGTTTCTGTTATATTCCTTTATTATATCTGTACACTTTAAAAACTATACGGCCTGAGCTGGTGACAGCTTCGAAATGGTATCTTTTTATTCCGTTTATTATTGGTACAATAGGCTATTTCTCGACTGTATGTGTTTTAACAGTTACATCTCCGAATGCCTATTTAGTTTTGTACTGGTATAATACTATCAGTCTTTATACACTGTTACCGCTGGATATTATTTTTTCATTAGGAATTATATATCTGGCTATAAATAAACTGCCGAGAAATAGTCAGGAAAAAAAATTGATTGTACAGCTTGCTTCAATTTTTTTAGGAATAGGACTGCTTAGTGTTTTGTTTTTGATTTTCAGTTCTTCTATGTTGTCTTTAAACTATTTAAGCCGAAGCATTATTTATACGATGCTTATTATAATTACTGTAAGAATTATAACCTATAAGTATGCTGCTGCAATTGATACAACTTTACATAGTGCTAACAGCAATACACTTATGCCCGTGGCTAATTTTGAACAAGTAGCTGTAAATAATTCAGTTAATAATGAAAGGACTGAAGAAAAGAATTCTGTAATCAATAATTTGGAAGCTGCTGAGACTATGAATAAGGTAAGTCCTTTACAGATTCAAAAAAGAAGAGAAATACTAAGCCAGAGCGAAATGTTTAAAATACTTTTAAAACTCGAAAAAGCTATGGAAAATGAAAGATACTATATGGAGAGTGATCTTACCTTAGACAAATTGGCGAAGCTTACCAATTTGAATAAGTACCATATCAGTGAAACATTAAATCATTTTGTAAACAAGCCGTTCTATACCTTTGTTAACGAGTATAGAATTGAATATATAAAAGTTAAATTGAAAGTCTTATCTGAAAACAAACACAGTATTAATATTCTTGATCTTGCTTACGAAGCCGGTTTCAATTCTAAATCATCATTCAACAGATATTTTAAAGAAATTACGTCACACACTCCAAGAGAATATATAAGCTTAATTACTGTTGATGCTTTAGCTTCTTAAACAGACTTTCTCATTTTTACTGTTTTAAATCTTCTGGTTTTAATTCGTATTCTTTTTATCTGAAATAGACAGTCATTTATGAGGTTTTTTATTTCTGAATACGAAACATTATGAATTACAGCAATCTTGTTCTTTATGTCGTCGACATAATTTCCAGCCTTTAGTAAATCGGTTTCGAGATTTTTCAAGATACTATTTTCGATGTTTTTATTTTTCTTATAGTAATAAATACAGTTTTGAAGATCTTCAATCTGCCCGCTGATATCGTATAAAGCATTTTTTGAAATTGACCTGCTGTAGTAATAAGAAAACTCTAGTGGATTGTCTTCAATTATTTGATCTAAATCATCAATAGCTTTATAGTGATAATTGAGTTTTTGAAAACATTTTGCTCTCAGTTCATAAACAGTACTGTTAAATCCAATGTTTACTGCATTATCCAGATGATACAAAGCTTCATCAAACCTGCTGGAAAGATAAAGCTCTCTTCCTTTTTCAAAATCGGCTGTATTTTGTTGAGGATTTTGCTCTGAAAACTTACTTTTAAATTGCATTCCTAAATTGACAAACCACTTCATATCTTAAAAATTTAGATGGTCAGGCTGTACAGATTATAAATCTGAGTTTAGACGGGGATGTTAAAGTTAAATAAAAAATTGAAATACAGGTATTTATAAGGAGGTTTGTCTTCAGGAAAATAAACGTTTTGTTGTTTAGCCTTGTTTTTACAGGGTATATGGAAATTATTTATTTTTAAAACAGGATCAACAATTTATTTTATGAACCCATTTAAGAATTGAATTACAGCTTTTGCAAAGTTTATGTTTTAGTAACCATTAAATAAAGTAACCCAAAAAAGACTTGTCTGAGTCAGTTATTTTAATGCTAAAATATTCAATGTTAAGTTTTTATTACCAGCTTTATTGTGATATAATATTTATATATGTTTGTTAAAAGTAATTAAAACATTAAGCTGTAAAATGAGTATTTTAAAATTCCTAAAGCCTAAAAAAGAGAAAAAATTAGTTTCAAAAAATGATTTTAATGCCAATTTAGTCAAGCATTACAGGCTTGCTACAGAATCTCTGGTAAGTCTTCGAGACTCTGGGATTGAAGAGGAAGATGAATTGAAAATTGATTATCTTTTCTATTCGGACTCACTTCTAAAAGCCGAGGCATTGGAAGTAGAAATGAAAAATATTGGCTATATAGTGAATTACGGGATAGCTCCTCATGATAAAAACATTTTTGTAATTTCAGGAAGAACAACAGAGGTTCGAATGATGCATGAATCTTTAAGCAAATGGGTCGCAGAAATGTGCGAAACGGGATATAAGCATGACTCCAATTTCGACAGTTGGGAAATTGTTGCAGAATCTTATATTAAATAGGATATTGAAGGTATTCTAAGTTCTGTTCATATTGTGATTAACAACTTATATATAAATCATTAAAAAAAGAAAGTACAATTCGAAATGGAAAAACATTGCTCAATGTTAAGAATGATCTTCCAGAACTAATAAAAGTGGTTGTATAGGATAGTTTTTTCTGTGCGCTAACTTTATCTGTAATTGGTTCTGATCAGTTGTTTGCTATTGCTCAAAAATAAATTTTTGAAGCCTATACTAACATATTTGATGCATCATTCTGCTGGACTAATTTTAGTATTATAAATAACTTGTTTTAGTATTTGTGTTCCGGAAAAATTTTAAAAAGAAAAGACGACCAGCTGGTCGTCTTTTCTTTTTTTATAATTATTCTGGCCAAGGCAGATTAGGATCCGGATTGGGTAATTTAGGCAGTATCTGACTACTGGATGCAATAATTTGAATGTTGTCAATCTTTATCGAGTTTTTAGCAATAGTACCTTTGATCTTTTCTTCAGTTTTTCCATTGCTGACTCTCCCTGAAATACTAAATGGACCGATACCCACTGCTGCTGACGCTTCTACATTCCTCGTGAGTTTTTCTTCGAGAGCATTTGGCAGAACTCCAATAATTTCAACATTTCTGGCAAGAATATAGGTAGTTGGAAAGGATACAAACGGGCCTGCGGGCTTTACACCCTGGACAATGCTTCCTCCGGATGAATATTCAGTCGCCGGAGCGTTCTTTGAAAACTTCCAGGCCCTGCTGTTAAAGACCAAGGGATCCATCCAGGGCCTTACCAAAGTCACTCGCTTTAATTCACACCTGAAAGTTAAATTGGTTTCCTGTATTTTAGTATAACCTCTGTCTTCTTCATAAGAGCCTTCCCCGTTGATGGATATAATACCGTAATCAGAATTAAGGTTACTTGCTGCAATAATACCAGCAGATAGCCTTTGATTATCAAAATCTTTTTGGTTGAATTCAAACCTTATCCAGCCTTCGTCCCTATGCCATCTGTTATAAGATGGAGCAGAATAAACAGGAACAAATTGAGTTCCATTACCAAGCGTTATCTGGTTGTCCTCAAACCTGTTATGAAGGTTATGCCAAAATGCGGCACCTTCTTTGTCCTGATATTGTTGTATAATGGCAATGTTTGTTTGTTGCTGTACTTTTCCGATGGCAATCCATTTTAAATCAGCAGCCCGTTCCTGAGATTTTAATCTTGGAGATGGCTTTGGTCTTGCTGGGTCATTCTCATAGGAAATGACGGCTTCATTTAAAGTATCTGAAGCATCAAAATAGTTGTACATAGCTTCGTCACAGGGTTCTTTTAATGAATTATAGCTTTCAATAGCATGACCAAGCTTTGCCTGTTCTGCCGGAGTAATGTTGGCTAAAGGAAAAATTTTGTAATCCAATATGTTTTTATAAGCTTTAGAAACGGGCAGGGCAACGGGAGAATAGGTGGTATTGAATTGGGAAGCGGTATCAAATATTTGTGATACCAGCCTATTATCTTCAGGTTTTGTTTCCGGGCTTAAACCTGTCGGGATATATTGGCCGGGGTTGAATACAGATAAAATAGTCTCACTGTGTGTCATTTCCGTAAATGGCATTTTTGCTTCAAAAATTCTTGCAATCTTAGAATATAGTCTTTCGTAAAGTTGAATATTGTAATCCATGATGTCTGGTGTTTATTTTCCTACTCGTATGGCTTTTCGGTTACCGCCTCCCGTAAAATTTCTGAATTCGAACAGTCCTTTTTTTAGTGGATTCTGGTTCCACTTTCTTGTTTTTTTTATACGAAGGCTGGTTTCTTACTCTTTTGAAAGGAAATACTCTATTAAAATTATTAAACTGGCGATTATTAAATCGGGTTACTAAAGTATTATAATTGGTTTTATTCCAATACCGTAGAATTACCTGTTTACTAATTTAATTTTATGAATTATTGAAATATCTGGTATTATTGTACTTGTAATGAGTGTTTTACAGTAAGTAAGGGAGAAGAATAGTATCAAAAATAGTAGTATTTACAATCTTATAAACCTTAAATAAAACTGTCAATAGAAAAATAGCAATACCTTAAAAAAAGAAACCATTTTAGGGAGGTTTCGCCTATTGCTTTTTCTGTTGGAATCTTAATTCGGCCGGTTTTATTACAACAGAGTTTTTAGTTCATTAGTAACAAATGTGTTACATCCTGCAATACATTTTAAGACGTATTAAAGGAGAGTGTAAGTAATCTAACGTTTCTACTTTTGCAATAGAAAGTATTTTATGTATAATGTAAATCAAATTTGGTTACTCATAAAATTCAAAAGCATCAATGATATCCAAATATACGCCGTCAAAACCTGCATCGATAACTTTTTGTGTATACGAACTGCTGCTGCCGTAAACAACATTCTGCCAGTCTTTATTCCAGTATTTTACTTTGTAATTTCCTTTCCAGGCCGGGTTTTCTGCGTCAAGCCATTCCGGTTTATTTGAGGTCCAGCCTGATTGCCAGTAATATCGATAATCCTCTGCTTCACCAATTGACATATAACAAATTAGTAATCTCTTACCGCCATTAGCTTTATTTCTAAGCTGATTTATTTCCTCTGCATTAAAGCTGCTGCCATCCGTAAAAAATAAATCCATAATTAAAAGATCATAGTTAGTAGCGGTAACAGCGTTAATGAATGCTGTTTTGGTGCTGAAATTCGATGGATTTATCAGGTATAGGAAATTCTTAATTTCAGACAGTTTTTTTATCACGGCTGAATTTTCATTATGAATAACGCTGGGAAACCCCGGAATGGAATTTAATTCTCTTTTATCTGCCGCAAAAGAAATGTATCCTGCATTGCTATTTTGATTGTAAGATGAAGTAACATTTGAAGGCGTAGAACAATAGTCAACTGCAAGAATTGTTTTTCCTGCATTTTTCGACTTATCAAGAAGTGATTTCAGATATTGATTATCCGCTGCAGGAGTAGGGGTATCATCGTCGTTGTAGCCAAAAAATAAATCTTCCTGACCATTGCCGTCAATAGCATCAAGATAAGATTGATGATTTGATCCCGACGCATCGCCATTCGAAGAAACAAGTTCTATCCCGTTCTGCGGAATAATAATAAAATTAGAGTTCTGTGATTTCGCATATTTACTGATGCCAATAACAAATTCCCGCATTTTCTCTTTGTATCCCGTTTCATTATCAGGATTTTGGTCATCCTGATCATTGGTGCAGGATAATGTTAATAGAGATAATATTAATAGAAGCATTTTACTTTTCATGATTTAGATTGATTTATTGAAAGAACGCAGTGAAATTTGAAAAAGTATTCCGTAAATAATTAAATCTTCTTTTTTCATAAGACTGTGTAAATTTTAAAGTTAAAGAAAAAAATAATGGGGTTTTAAAACCCCATTATTTTTAATTACAGTTAGTGAGACACTACCTTTTATAATCCTTTCAGCGATGCGGCCTTTAATTAAATTATACCGATTTAATATAAAACGATAAATAGTTCTTAATTGCTGACTATAAATGATTTATTTTTCGGTTTTTAAATATACATATTCATGTCTCTTTATCCATTTGTTGTTTTCTTCAAATAAGACTTCTTTGCGTATAGAAAATTCAGTTTTACCTATTGTATAAGTTTGTTTTATCAAGGCTTCCTTATTATCATTGCCGTCTTTTCCCTGTCTTTGAGTAACAATCTGTATTTGACCATCTGTAAGTTCTGTCCTTGATACTAATTGTTCTTTTCCAATGTATTTTCCATCTTGTGAAATGGTGATAGTTTGAGTTGAGTTGGCGCTTTTTTCTTTAGGATAAGTATTAATGAATGTAAATTCGTTGGTATTGTTAATTCTTTTAATTTCAATGTCGGCTGACATTGTATAAGGTTTTCCAGAAGAGTAATCCAGATAAGTTAAGCTCCCCTTCCAGTTTCCTGCCATTTTTAGAAAGTCCTCGACAAGCTGTTGTGAATTTTCCTGAGCATTTGTAGAATATGTCGTAGAGAAACAAATAATTAATGCAGTAATGACAGTGATTTTTCTCATGGGATTAGTTATTAGGTGGTACATTTTTAGATACTGTCAAAACTAATGAGTAGAAAGTGAAATAAAATTGACTTTGGGTAATTTTTTAGTGATCGCTATTTTTTTAATATTTAAGAATAAAAAAAGGATTTCTATGCGGAATTAATTTTTCAATTTGAGACTTACTATTTTTTTACTTTATTTATTTTAAGTTAAGAAGTCAGGTCTTTTTTTGAATTAGGTGTATATCATTTTTTTTTCAACATTAGCTTAAGTTTATTATTCCATGATTAATCAAGTTTAATATCTCTTAATTTGACAGTCGAAATCCTAATACGGTTTTATATAAAGTGGGTACAATTAGTAAATTATCCTTTGCAATGTATTCAATGTCAGCTGTAATGATTTTTTCTTTTCCCAAATCAATGATCAATTTTTTATTTCCTTCCGCATCAATAGTAAAGAGTTGTCCCTGCCAGGCCCCGGAAACGATATACCCATTTTTACCACTACTGACAATACCATCAAGATTGTCAATTCCGCTAAAAATCTGACGATATTTTTTGGTTAGTTTGTTTATGGCGAAAGCCGTTTTACTTTCCATATTCAGGACTAAGAGATCCTCTTTAGTGCATAACAATCCATTTGGCTTAGAAAGAAAACCTGATTCAGTCCAGACATTTATTTTTCCGTCTGACAGTTTATAAACCTTATTCCCAAAGCAGTCAGAAACGTAAATATCTCCATTGGTATCGGCTGCTATGTCGTTAAGAAATACAGCATTATCTACAGGATACACTTTTTCTATTTTAGCGGTCTCTGTATTTATCTGAACCACTCTGTTAATATCAGCAACATATAATTTTTTCTTATACAATCCCATTCCCTGAGGATTATCCAATCCATCAACCCATTTTAAAACTTCTATTTTGCCATTTGTTTTAAGTTTGGAAATAAATCCATTGCCATCTTTTGCAAGATATTCGCCGTTTATATTTGAGATGTACAGCATCTTTTTTGAAGAGTCGTAAAGTGCCGATTCAGGTTTTAAGAAAAGAGAATCGGACTCCCATACTTTTGTAATGTTCTGACTAAAAGTTATAGTAGAAACGAATGTTGCAAATAAAATAAGAGTTGTTTTTTTCATTATTTGATCTTCAAAATGGTTGTATTAAATTTTGATTTCAGGTTGTGATGCACGACACTAAGTTTTGGTATTCCTAATGGAAAACAGACTATTCCTTAAGAAAGAAAATGAGATGACTTTGTTAATCCTGTGACATCCTGTTTGTAAAAGTAATTTGTTATCAAGGAAGCTGCAATAACTAAATATAACCACTTTTAAAATGTTAGATGGCAATAAGGTTTTAATATTGTTTTGATGCAGATTTTTATTTCCTGCCTATTCATCAGGCAATTTTATCCATTCGTCAATAAAGTTTCTTAATGGGGTATTGTCCAGATAGATTTGCCTTCAATAATATAAAAAAAATAAAAATGAAGGTACAAAGATTCATGGTGTATATGACATTATTTACAATATCACTGGGATTGCAGGCACAGAAAAAAATTTACGGAAAAGTAACTTATAGTTTACAGCCGCTTTCCGGAGTGAGTGTTATAGTTCTTAAAGAAGACTCCAGTTATGTAACCACAGCAGAAACAGATAAGGATGGGTTTTACGAAATAGAAAATGTAAAATTGGGAAGTTATCAGTTGTTGTTTTCACTCATAGGTTATGAGAAGAAGACTATCGACATAAAAGTGGTTTTAGAAGACTTGAATATACCTGAAATTGCTATGGAAATGGAGCCAGTAGAAATGAGTGGAGTTGTTATTAAAACAAAACGGTCTGCCTTTAAAACAGAGCCTGGTAAAACGACTGTTACGCTTTCGGCTGTTTCCATAGGATCAGATGGTTCGCTTTTAAATGCACTTGGAAAAATTCCGGGAGTAATGATTTTGAATGATGGAACAGTCCTTCTGAACGGAAAAGCCGGAGCAAATGTAATGATAGATGGAAAACTAACGTATTTAACCGGGGAGAATTTATTGAATCTGCTTCGCTCTATGCCAGGCAGTGCGGTTGATAAAATAGAAATGGTTTCACATCCTTCAGCCCAGTTTGATGCGGGAGGAACCAGCGGATTTATAAATATTAAGAGTAAACAAAGAACGGATAGAGGATTGAACCTTAATCTTTCATCCAATACAGAAGGGGGAAAGTACACCAGACAGAATCAAAACGTCACCCTGCAGTTTCATGAAAAAAAATATACGTTTTACACCAACTATTCATTTAACAGTGGAGTAGATTTCATGTTAGTCAATTCATCACGTGAATATCTACAAGCTAAAACGGATGCAGCAATTTTGAATATGGATGCTTACAGAAAATTTAAGTCCCATTCACACTATTTTAAAACGGGCTTTCAATACCAGTTTTCAGAAAATCTGACATTAAATACGGATGTTTTTGGAAACTGGTTTGGAAGAAATAAAAATGAAAACGCAGTATCTGAATTATTTCAAGGCCCGGATTCCAAAGAATTTTCACTTTATACTGCAAACAGTCAGCAGTCCCGTCATAACAACACAGGCGGCGGAATGAGCCTTTTGTATAAATTCAGCCCAAGAATAAAATGGGAAAATATATTTAATTTTCTTGTTTTCGAACAGAACGAAGAACTGGATCAGAAAAGCAGAACGATTCCATCACCAGAGCCTGATACTGAAAACCGTCTTCAGGGAAAAATGGGAGGAAATATCAAAATCACGAATTTTCAGTCTGGTATAGGTTATGATATATCAGACAAATATACCTTTAATTCAGGGATCAAATTCTCTTCAATTACTATTGCTAATAATGCATTATATAATTCGATGTATTCAGGTCAATGGGTTCAGGATGAAAAACTAAGCAGCCGTTTTTATTACAAAGAAAATATATCGGCAGCCTATCTGCAGTCAGGTCAGAGATGGTCAGAACGATTTTCCACAGAAGCCGGACTTCGTTTAGAGTTAACAGAAACTGAAGCGCGTTATGCCGCAGGAAATCGTGATTCGACACTTGTTACGAATTACAGACAGCTTTTTCCGTCTCTTTCGGCAAATTATGTAATTTCAGATAAGCATACGCTTGCATTTCAGTATGGAAGACGCATTGTCCGTCCAAATTACAGGGATCTCAATCCTTTCACAGAAGTAAATGACCGTTATCTTCAGGAAAGAGGAAACACGACTTTAAGACCGGAGCTGGTAAATAATATAGAAGTTTCCTGGATAGTAAAATCGCAGTATGCATTGAGTGTTTTTTACACTACTCGCAAAAATCCTATCACAAAAAGTTATCTTACTGAACCGGAAAATGATGTTACCGTTGTAATGCCTTTAAACTTAAAGCAGAGTTATGCATTGGGAATGAGAGCAGGTCTTAACAACATCAAGCCGACAACCTGGTGGACATTACACATTAATGGTTCATTGGCTTATAAGGAATTTCACTGGAGGGAAATGGGGATTTTATATGATAATAATCTTTGGAGTCCGGCATTTCAGTTTAATAATCAGTTTTTTCTCCACAACGAATGGGCTGTTGAAGCAACAGGATATTATAATGGTGAGATGGCTGAAGGTCAGGCCAAAATAGGTTCAATTGGTTCTGTATCATTAGGAGTACGAAGAAGTTTTTTTGAGAAAAAGCTGAGCTGTTATGTGTATTTTAATGATATTTTTTTAACCAGTCGCCCAAATATCAGTTTGTATAACAGCGTAATTGCAGGATTTTACAAAGAGCGCAGGGACAGCCGTATGGCAGGAATCAGTCTTTCATGGCGATTTGATTCCGGGACTTCTTCAAAAACGATACGAAGAATTGAAAATATGGAAGAAAGTAAACGTATCAATTAGTAAATTAGAACCTGAAAAATGAAAGAAAGCAAAAAAATAGCAATTGAATGGATTTATCCCGCTGTCTGGGGGATACTAATGTATAATGTCCTACGGGCAGTTACGGATCTTACTCATCATGGTATTTTCTGGGAGGGCGAGCTGAAACTGCATCTAACAGCTTTGCTGCTCTCTGTATCGATCTGTTATTTGTGTAATTATGGCTGGAGAGGCAGGATTCTCAAAACCGGTACAGCGGGAAGCATACAAAGGGATTATTTTTTTGTTTTTTTTGAAATAATTGTCTGGCTGAACATTCTGCTGAAAGTAGGGCAGGAGATAGGAGTATTGTTTATGGGGTCTGGCTGGATAGACTATATGCTGATTAATGTTGTTTATGTACCGCTGCTGCTTATCTTTTATACATTGATCCGCGGTTATCTTGCAGAAAAACAGGTAAATGAAAAACATCTGGCCCTGGAGAAATTGAAAGCAGAGAAAAAGGAGGCAGAACTTGAATTTTTGAAATCCCAGTATCATCCTCACTTTCTTTTTAATGCCCTGAATACTATTTATTTTCAGGTAGATGAAAAAAATGCTGAAGCAAAAAAAAGTATTGAATATTTATCAGAATTACTCCGTTACCAGCTTTATGATGTAAATCAGGAAGTCGCATTTTATCAGGAAATAAATTATTTACGTTCCTATATTGCCTTTCAGCAGCTCAGAAAAACGGATAAACTGAAAGTAGACGTTGATATAGATAATGCTTTAAAAGACCAGCGAATAGCTCCTTTGCTATTTCAGCCGCTTTTAGAAAATGCATTTAAATATGTTTCAGGAGAATATAAGATAACCCTTGCATTAAAACTTAACGATGATCAGGTATATTTTGAATTAACAAATTCAGTTTCTGATACAGTGGTTTCTTCTGGTTTAAAAGACAGCGGTATAGGGCTCAGTAACTTAAAACGCAGACTTGAACTACTGTATCCTGAAAAATACCGGATGATAGTAAATACGGGTGATGATTTTTTTAAAGTGATTCTTAAACTGCCTGTTAAATAATAGAAATCTAAGTTAATTTTTGATTAAGCAGAATAAATAATATGAAGTTAAAATGTATTATTACAGATGACGAACCCATGGCCCGTAAGGGAATTAGAGGATATATTGAAAAAACAGATTTTCTTTCACTGACAGCAGAATGCGAAACCGCAATTGAACTTAATAGTCTTTTGAAGAAAGAATCTGTTGATGTCATTTTTCTCGATGTTGAAATGCCGGGTCTTACGGGCATGGAATTCCTTTCGTCGGCGGTTAATCTTCCTAAAATCATCATCGTTTCAGCTTATGAGCATTATGCCCTGAAGGGATTCGAAATGGATGTATTTGATTATCTTTTAAAACCGGTTTCGTATGAACGTTTTCTAAAATCAGTCAATAAATTGTTCGATCAGAAACAAAAAGAATTTAGTACTGTAGCGGATTATATTTTTGTAAAAACAGATAAGAGAACAAAAAAAATAGTCATAAAGGACATTCTGTTTGTAGAAAGTATGGAGAATTATATTTTGATTTATACCCCTAATTCAAAAGAAACGGTTTACTGCACGTTGAAAATGATAGCAGAAAACCTTCCTGCAAAGAACTTTTTTCAGACTCATCGGTCTTTTATTGTGAATGTTGATCATATTCATGCTATAGAAGGCAATGTAATAGAGATTGGAAAACATAAAATTCCTATCTCCAGAAATTTGAAAGACGACCTATATGATAAATACATCGAAGGACGTTTTATTACAAGAAGCAAAAAGACAAAAGATTAAAAGATACCAGAGCCGGGTCATCTTTATGATCCGGCTCTGGTTCTATTTACAATATTCTGGTCGGGAAATAATTATGGGCTGGGTTATCTGAACATTCTCAGATCTTAGACTTGTATTGCGTATTAAATCAGAACCCAAAACGGTTTAATGTCTGATTGATTTTGAAATAAAACGGGCAGTAATAAAATAAACAGCTGGTAATGAGATTGTAACTGTTTTTATTTAGATAAAACGGTTTATTGTGTTCAAATAAAAACAAAAATGCGGTATTTTTGCTGCAGTTAAAAAAGCAGACAAGCGTTTGAAAAGATTTTTCATCATATTACTTTCCTTTCCTTTCTGATCCTGTTGCCTTCCTTTGGCAGTCTGTTTGTATATACTTCATTTAAGATTAATCAAAGAGAGATTGCCCAAACAATCTGTATTCAGCGAAAACAGGTTTTCAATACTTGTAACGGTCGTTGTGAACTTCAAAAAAGCATAAAAAAATACTCCGACAACGAAAAAGAAATGCAGGACAAACTCAAAGATAAAACAGAGGTTGTCTCGACTTTTGAGACAGCCTCCTTAACTGACTTTAAGATACAAAATCCAAATTATTTTATGAATGACTTAAAGAAATTAGCCTATTTTTCAAGTGAATTTGTAAGATAATTATTTTTGTTTTTTATTCAAAAGCGGTTTGTATGTATTGTAGGAGTTAGACATTAAATTTTTTGATTTAGCTAGAACTGAACTTTAATTTTCATTTATTGAGATACATTGTTGTATTAAATCTTGACCATAATTAATTAAATTCTTAGTAATAAAATTGAATCATAATTGTCCAGTTATTTGCATTAAACTTTAGCGATGATGAATTCTAGAAAAAGTCGAGTAAAATTTTAAACCGGTGAAATTCATTAGTTCGCAAAATAGGTTATTTTGTTTTACTAGAATTTGGTTTCAAATTATAAAATGAAACATGTTTGCAAATATTTGTTTACTAGTTGGTTGTAAATTTAACCAACTAATTGAAAAGCAAAATCATGGAAGCAGTTTTAATTTTAAGAAAATCTTTTTTATGTTTTCAAAAACAGAAAAACAAAAAAACAGTTGCATCAATTTTATTATTTATCACATATAGTTTTTGTTTCTCACAGGAAACAAATAAAACAGAAACTCCAAAGGTGCTGCCCCAGCCTGATTTCCATTTTCCGGGATATGTTGGAAGAACATATCAGGATTCTGACCCACCGCAGTTTCCACAGCCCGTAAAAGCGCCAAAAGGCGCGCCAAATGTGGTGTTGATCCTTTTGGATGATTCAGGATTTGGACAGTTCAGTACTTTTGGCGGGGGAGTTCCATCCCCAACCATGGATAAATTAGCGGCCGAGGGAATCCGTTTTAATAAATTTCATACCACAGCGCTCTGCTCACCAACGCGTGCGGCACTGATAACCGGAAGAAACCATCATACTGCAACCTTTGGCGTTATTTCTGAAACAGCGACCGGTTATGACGGCTATACCTGCGTGCTTCCGAGAAGCTGCGGTACAATTGGAGAAGTCCTGAAACAAAATGGCTATATGACCGCTTGGATAGGTAAAAACCATAATACGCCGCCTTGGGAAACCAGTGAGGCAGGGCCTTTTGACCGCTGGGCAAACGGACTTGGGTTTGAATATTTTTACGGATTTAATGCAGGGGATATGAATCATTGGAATCCTGTGCTATATGAAAACAGAAATCTTGTTCCAGCATCAAAAGATCCTAATTACCATATGACTGTTGATTTGGCAGACCATGCCATTTCATGGGTTCGAAAAGTAAAATCAATTGCTCCTCACAAACCTTATTTTCTATATTTGGCTCCCGGAGCGGCACATTCGCCTCACCACGCTCCTCAGGAATGGATCGATAAATTTAAAGGAAAGTTTGATATGGGCTGGGACGCTTACAGAGAACAGGCTTTTGAGAGACAAAAAAAGCTGGGTGTTATTCCCCCTGATGCGAAACTGACAGCAAGACCGGAAAGCCTGCCAGCCTGGAATTCGCTTAATGCAGACCAGAAACGACTTTATGCCAGAATGATGGAAGTTTTTGCAGGTTACGGGGCACATTGTGACTATGAAATGGGAAGAGTGGTAGATGCCGTAAAACAGCTGCCAGATGCTGATAATACGATAATCATCTATATAGCGGGTGATAACGGAGCCAGTGCAGAAGGAGGAATTGAAGGTTCTGTAAATGAGAACCTGTTTTTTAACGGCGTATCTGAAAAATGGCAGGATAACATAAAATTTATTGATGAGCTGGGAGGCCCAAAGCATTTTAATCATTTTACCGCAGAATGGGCCTGGGCAATGTGTACGCCTTTTCAGTGGACAAAACAGGTGGCAAGCCATTTTGGAGGAACTCGAAATCCGATGATCATTTCATGGCCGGCCAAAATAAAAGATAAAGGCGGATTAAGAAGCCAGTTTACCCATACCATAGATATTGTGCCGACATTATACGAACTTATTGGGATTACTTCTCCAGAGACTATAAATGGCATTACTCAGAGTCCTATAGAAGGAGTCAGTTTTGCATATACTTTTAATGATGCCAAAGCAAAGGAAAAACATACAACCCAATATTTTGAATTGGGTGTAAACCGTGGAATTTATCATAATGGATGGATGGCATCAGCACTGTCTTTTGCTCCATGGAATCCAAATAGAGGAAGTTTTGATCCCGATAAGCAAAAATGGGAATTGTATAAAGTGGATGAAGATTTTACGCAGGCAAATGATATAGCAGCAGGCAATCCGGCAAAATTAAGAGAAATGCAGGATTTATGGTGGGTTGAAGCTTCTAAATACCATGTACTTCCTTTAGACTGGAGAGCTGTTGAAAGGTTAAATGGTGAATTGATGGGAAGACCGACTCTTGCTGGAGATGCCACTACTTTTACCTATTATTCCGGGCAGGTAGGATTGCCAAATGAAGCTTCACCTCGTATTTTAAATAAATCATGGTCTGTTACTGCGGATGTTGATATTCCTGAAAGCGGGGCAGAAGGCATGATTGTAACTCATGGTGGATTAGTTGGCGGCTACGGTTTATATGTGCAGGACGGAAAGCCTAGTTTTGTCTATAATAATCTGGCCTTAGAGCGTCCTACAATTACATCGAAAGAGGCTCTGCCAAAAGGAAAGGTAAAACTGGTGGTAGATTTTAAGTATGAAGGAAAAGAAAAAGAACTGGGAAAAGGAGCAACAGTGACCATGCTGGTAAACGGCAAAAAAGTAGCGGAAGAACATCTGGAAAGAACAATTCCTATCCAGATATCACTAAATGAGGGGCTTGATATTGGAATGGATGTGGGATCTCCTGTTGATTTCAATTACAAGCTTCCTTTTGAGTTTACCGGAAAAATTGAAAAAGTAACTTATAATCTGGGGAGCTCCAAAGAATCCAGATCTTCAAAGAACGGTAAAAAATAAGAAGTAATATTTATTTTAAAGTTTTTCTATATTATTAATCAAAGTAAATATCTAAATTTCTATAAATATGTCATTACCTGATAAACTGTATAATATGAAATTTGCTGAATATTTTGATTCGATGCGCAGGATGTATCTTCAGGATGAAAAATTCAAAGATATCTGTGACCATTACTGCAGCAATATTGCTGATGTGGAAATTTACAGAAAAAGAAAGGAAATGAACTTTTCGAAAGAGCAGCAGTGTGAAAACTTGTCTAAAGAGCTCGAAGAGGAAATACTTTTTTATCTAGTCCGAAAAAGTTAATCTTAAAAAAGCATATTTATAAAATAAATGGATTAAAATTAATTCAAAAAATCCCTGTTAACTTTAACAGGGATTTTTTTCTTAGTTATAATTTTTATTTAGAGATAATTAGTTGATGGGTTCAGGGAGGGGCATTTTCCAGATGCCATTGATCACCTCAGGCTTCGGACCGTAAATTCGGGTAACAAACATGAATTTTTCATTTTTGGGAGTAGGGAGCCAGTTGCTTTCTTTATCCTTGCCAGGTGACATGCTCTGCAGGTATAGAATCAAATCCCCGTTGGCCTCATATTTAAGACCTTTGGTCTTATTGCCGATAGAATATCTGTTAATTGTATTTGGAACCAGAAAACGTTTTGGGAGATTATACATAGTGATGCTCCAGAAATATTTTGCTTCAGGAATTTCTTTTTTGCTGAACTTCAGGATGTAATTATTATTTCCTGTAAGGGGCTGGTTGTTTTTATCATTACTGCTTCCCGTATAAACGGCTTCTTCTTTTGTATTTCCATAAATTCCTGCAGCAGCTGCAACCGCGCGATTGAGATAGTTATTTTTAAGTGCTGCTCTTGTGCCAAAAAGATTTCCAAAATCTTTAAGATTGTTTAAAGCAGTGTCGAGCTCCTGTTTTCCCTCGGCAATTCCTTTTTCTATTGCTTTAATGGTTTCAGGCGGATATTTAGAACTGTTAAAAGTGCTTCCCGGCGCAATTCCTATTTTGGCAAATCGGCTTCTGAGTTGCTTTTCGCTGCTGTCTTCTACCGTGTACTGAAGCAGGGAATTTAAGATGTTGATAAACTCCTTCGAGCTATAATCGATTTCCTTCCAGACAGGAAGCGGAAGGCTGTACTTTCTTGTCTGTGGAGCTGGCTGGCCAGCATATTGATGTAATGGAATTAAACGATATTGGTTTTGTATTCTTTTCAGGTTACCGACATCGGATGGATCATAAAGCTGGGTACGTCCCACCAGAAATATTAAATTGGTTTCCGAACGAAGCACTTTATTGATCCCTTTTGGGGTTTCGCCCTTCCAGTCCGGTCCTGCAATAAGGTACTTTCCATGATTATTGCCAGTTACACGGGTTCCGATATATTCATAATTGAAAGTATAGAGATCTACCAGCTGCATGACATAATAGCGGTCATTTTCAACTTTGGGCACAATAAGTACAATTGGCTCGTTGGAAAGATCAAGGGCAGCCATGGAATACGGGGTGTCATTGTTTATTGTCACCACCAAGGTATCTGCAGGGGTTGCGCTCATGGCAAAGCTTTTAAATTTATTAAAACCAGAATAAGACCTGTCCTGTTTATTTAACGCACTGGCATAAATGGTCTTATAATTATAAAATATAGGATACCCATAAATCCATGCTTCCTTAGCAATAGCTGTTATGGAATCAGAAGATGCGGATGTTTGCGCTGTGTTCGGGTTCTCTTGGGATTTATCCTTTTTGCAGGCACTTACAATTACAAGTAAAATGATTAAAAAAGAGGTCACGTTTTTCATAAATTCAGACAGTTTGTTTAAGGAGACTTTATTTTTACTTTTAAAATTAGGTTATAAAAGAAAATTTTTACATTTTAAAATGATGAAATTGGTTGCAGATTATAATATGCAACATGTTTTACTGATCAGAGCGATGTTTTTTTATTATTTGTAAGAAATATATTTTTTTAAGTAAAATTTTAAATATTCAGAAAATGAAAAAAGCAGTAAAAATTTTGATTCTAACGATGGTAATCCTGAGTGTTTCCTGCGAAAAAGGATGGAAAAAACGAAACAGTTAGCGGTTCGACAGTATCTCATACTTATACGGCAGCTGGAGATTACCAGATACAGTCCGAGGTCACAATTAACGTTACTAAATCAAGCTGTACTACAACAGCAAAAAAGGGAATAATTGTCAATTAGGTTTATCATCTGTTAAAGCTATGTGGCAATAGATTTATTAATTTAAGAGGTTATCATTTTCCAATACTGGCAATTGTACAAAGCAGTCAGCAGGTTATGAGCAGCAGCACGTAAGTTGGTTTATTATATGTGCAGTTGTTATTTTATAAAACCTGCATATGATGTTGTAAAACAAGAGACTTAATTATACTTTATTTTTAGGGATGTTTTAAAAATGCACATTATGAGATCAATATGGACAGGGTCGGTGAGTTTTGGACTGATAAACATTCCCATTAAAATGTTTTCAGCAGTAGAGGAGAGCAGTCTGGATATGGATATGCTCGATAAAAAAGATCATGCGAACATTAAATTCAAGCGAGTTAACGAAAATACAGGCAAGGAAGTTGATTTTGCCGATGTAGTGAAAGGATATAAGCTCAGTGATAAATATGTAGTACTTGAAGATTCAGACTTCGAGGCAGCCGACGCTACTAAGACCAAAACCATTGCTATTGAGAGTTTTGTACTGGAGAGCGAAATCCAGAGCATATATTACGAGCAGCCTTATTATCTGGAACCCGATAAAGGAGCCATGAATGCCTACGGCCTTCTTCGTGATGCCCTGCAGGCTTCTGGGAAAGTAAGGGTTACACGATTTGTACTTCGAAATAAAGAAAGTCTTGCCATTTTAAAGCCTTACAAGAATGTTATAGTCCTGAACCGAATACGTTTTGAGCAGGAAATAAGAAGCACAAGCGAGCTGAAACTTCCTCCTGTATCCAAAAAAGCCACAAAAGAAATGGACATGGCCGAGAAGCTTATCGACCAGCTTACCGAAAAATTTGATATTGCAGGATTTAAAGATGAATACACTGCCAAGCTGCTGGATATCATTAAAAAGAAAGCCAAAGGAAAAGTTAGTAAAACTTCCCCTAAGTTAAAAGTTGTTCATAAACAGAGTGATGATTTAATGGAAATGCTGAAGGCAAGCTTGGAAAGCAAAACTAAAAAATCGTCTTAGCCTTTTTCTTTTCTTTCTTCTAATTTCTGAATGATTTTTTTGATATTGACTCCTTTTGATAAAACAGGCTGCCATAAATCTCCTTTTTTCTCAAAGCGTTTCAATACATTCTTTATGGTAAATTGTGATGGATGCAGCTTATCAGTCACTTCGCTCCATTCCAATGGAGTTGAAACAGTTGCGCCAGGCTTTGGGCGGACAGAATATGGAGCCGCCAATGTCTGTCCTTTTCGGTTCTGCAGGTAATCAATATAAAGTTTATTGTTTCTTTTTTTGATGCTTCGTTCCGTTGTTGTTATTTGCGGAAGTCTTGACTGGATTTCTCTAGCAATTAGTTCGCCGAGGATTTTGATAGAATCATAATCATATTGTGCACCAAGCGGTATATAAATATGAAGTCCTGTTGCTCCTGATGTTTTGCATAAACATTCTGTTTCCAGTTCGTCCATCAATTGTTTTACTGTTTTGGCAGTTTCAATTACAGTAGCAAAATCTTCTTTCGTTGCAGGATCCAAATCCATAACCAGCCAGTCCGGATTTTGAATATGTTGGATAGTGGAATTCCAAGGGTTCATTTCTATACAGCCAAGATTGGCCATATATAAAAGAGTTTCCTTATTATTGCAGATCAGATAATCTATATTTTCATCATTGGATTCTGAATGGATTTTTTTGGTTTTCAGCCATTTTGGAGTTTTGTCAAGATCAATATCTTTTTGATAAAAGGGCGGCGCATCGATTCCATTAGGAAAACGGTTCATTGATTCGGAACGATCTTTTAAATAGGGAAGGATGAGAGCCGAAACGTCATTATAATATTGGACAATTTCTCCCTTAGTAATCCCGTCATTTGGAAAATAAATCTTATTCTGATTGGTTAAATGCAGGGTTGTTTTTCCAACCTTGTTGCTTTTGTCAATTTTTGACTGCCGAGTCCTTGATTTATAAGCTTTTGAGCTACATTTGAGCGAGCAGTAAAGTGTCTTTGTTGTGCGTGCTGTAAACTCATTTTTACAGAATTCGTAGATTCTGGTAATCTTAATGTTTGAACTCATAGAAATGTGACTTTAAATGTCCCACTGTGACTATTTGTGTCTCTATGTGCCATCATTTGGCCAAAAAAAATATTATTTGCACCTCGTTTTTTCAAGGTACAAATGAGGTACAAATTTAATCAAAAACATCACCAAATATCCAAAAGAAAATGAAATTAAAAAACGAGTTAAAATATTATTTGTCAATACTTTAACTCGTCTGCTTGTTTTTGTTTTGTGATATTTTGTCCCTCTATTTCCCGATACAGAAATTAGCAACTCTGTATTTATAAGGGTTTACAAAGTACGAGGTACAATTGAGGTACAAGTTTTAACAAAATAACACTTAGTAAAAACAAAAAAACGTTTATAAATTTTGAATAGCAAGATTAGATTTTGTTATTTTTTTATGGTATTTTAAAGAACACATTAACCCAGTGGTTAAAACAAATTTAAAAAATATATTTTAAAGATTGAGTTAATAATATTTATAGTTACTGACACGATACAATTTCAAAATATTCAAATCAAAATTTAGTGAGGACATTAGAGCTTTTAAATGAGTTTACTTTAATTAGAAAGTTATTTTGTCATACGTTTGCCAGGCATGAAGAGAGCAGGATTCGAACTTTAAGCTCAGAGCCCGCGTATTTCCTACATTTCTCTTTTTTTAATCCTATCTTGCCACGATATTGTTGAATGGGTGAAGTTTAATCGTGCAAACAGTTTTTGAGGACGCAACTTGATTACAATGAACATTATAATTCTGTGTCTGTATTAAGCAAAATTACTTTTTTTGAGATGAGTTTAAATAGAACGTTAAGATATTTTTGCAGAGTTTTATCTCAGACCAGCCGCTTTAAAAAACGGGCAGCAGAATATTAAATCGATCCGTTTCTTAATAAATTTTTTTAATGGGCTATTGGAGGCTTTTAGTTCTTCTTTCCCAATGCGGAAAGTTTCATTTCACCCATATATTTCCTTACAGTTCTGCTGGATAACTGATATCCGGAGTTTTCAAGTTCAATGGCAATTCTTTCGCTTCCGTAGCGCTGTCCCGCTGCATAAAATATTGAAGCTATTTTCTGCTGCATTAAAATCTTTTTCTGCTGGGTATCGTTAAGAGGCTTTTTCTTCCATCTCTGGTATTCTATCCTGTTAATGCCTAAAATATCTGCCATCATCCTTATGGAGTATCGGCTTTCATTCTCCTTTATGAAATCAAATATTTTTATCTTACCCTGCGGAATTGATTCTCCGGCATTCTTTAGAATTTCAATTTTCAATTCTGTTTTTTTTATATTTTTTTCCAATAGCAAAATTTCGGCATCAATACTGAGCTGCTGATTCGTTTTCTTCATAACTGAAAGTTTATTCCAGAATAATATTCATCATTAAACTGCTCTATTGTTTTATTATTCAGAGAGGTATGAATTCTTTTCGTATTATACCAGTTCTCAATAAATTCAAATATTTCGTCCTTCATCTGTTTTCTGGTCCGCAGATTGTTTTTGCCGTACCTTAATTCTCTCTTTAACGTATTGAAGAAGCTTTCAGAAACGGCATTGTCCCAGCTGCATCCTTTGCGGCTCATGCTCGGCGTAAATTTATTGCAGGCAAGCAGCTGTGTAAATGCCCTGTTTGCATACTGGACTCCTCGGTCGGAATGAAATATAAGCCCTTCGGGCGCTTTCCTTTTTTCGGCTGCCATCCGCAGTGCGGCAAGCGTGGTATTTTTGCTGTCCAGCCGCGAGCCCAGATTCCACCCGATTATTTTTCGGTCAAAAAGATCGATGACGATTGTGAGATACATAAAGCCTTTCGTGGTCTGCAGATAGGTGATATCAGATGACCAAACCTTGGAATGCCCTTCTACTTTAAATACCCTGTTTAATATATTGGATGCGGTATAATATTTATGCACTGAATCTGTAGTGGCTTTAAATTTCCTCTTCTTAACACGGCGCAACCTTAGTATTCGCATGTAAAATGAAACCTGTTCCTTGCAGATTTTATATCCCAGCTTATGCAGCTCTTCTGTAAGCCTGTTTCTTCCGTAATGTTTTTTGAAGCGGAGAAATAATGATTTTAGGTCCTCTTTTAAACGGGCGATATGCTTCTTTTTTTCAGAAATGCCATTCATTTTCCATCGATGGTATCTGCCGTAGCCCACTTCCAGAATTTCGCACATTTTCAATATTGAATATCTGCTTTCATTTTCTTTTATAAACTTGTAAATTACCAGATCTCCCCGATGCAGGTATCGGGATGCTTTTCTAAGGATCTCATACTTCAGTGAAGATTCAGCGTTTTTTTTACGTAGAAGATGGATTTCTTCCTCGTCGGGATGAAATCTGTCATAACCTGCCCCTCTGAAGCTTCCTTCTCCGAATTTTTCATATTCATTTCTCCATCTCCATAAGAGATTTGGATTTATTCCAAGCTCCCCTGAAAACTCTTTGACGCTGCCTTTTTCATAACTCAGCCTAACGGCATTTACTTTAAAAGTACGGCTGAATTTTTTTCGTTTCGGATCCATATATTTTATCTATTGTTTTATTAACAGGCAAATTAGAAATTAATTTGCTATTATACTCTTGCTATTTTAAACTCTTGAAACTTTCTGCTGCTCAAATATGATTTTAAAGTATGTGGAAATGAAGCGGCTTTGTAAAAGAAAATGGATACATAGATAAGGTAGCTAAATGCCCTTTATTTTTTATGAAAACACCTTTTTGGCAGGATGTATGAGCTCAAAAAAAATCACTTTAGTTTTAGTTGACGGAAAAGATATACCGTCGATTATTTATTTTATTCAATAGAAATCATCAGATTTATATTTCTGATTAAAATATTAATAAGTTGTTTTTTTAGTTAGTTACTTGGTTTTAGATATTTGTTTTTCTTTTAGGTTTTTTTATTTTGATTTTTGCCGGTGATGGTGAGGTTTGCTGGAAAGGGAGTATATTTTAAAGAGAAAGCAATATTATGCTATTTGATTTCTGAATATAGATAAGCTGGAAGCATTGTGAAAGTATTTGCCAGGCGGTATGCTTGCGGCTCTTTTTCCTAAAAAAGAAAAAGCTTCAGATTTCTCTAAAGCTTTCGATACATTTGTTTTTGAGGATTAAATTCAGGATTTATCTCAGCACTCTTGGGTGTTTTTGTTTCCAGAATGTTATAGCGTATCAAAGAGAATCTTCACTGCAAAATGAAAATGAGAGAACTTGCAGCAGATACATTCCTGCGGCTTTTAAGTTAATAGCCCGAAGAAGATCATACCCGCTATGCTGCAGGTTAATTTTTAAGCGTTGCTTTTTTTTTTCAGTTTTCTTTTTCATTAGTTTTTTCTTCTGGAAAAACAGCTTAAAGCTTTTTCTTCAGCTGGTGTCAGAGAGTTTAGTGCGCCGATGGTGTCTATTTCCAGATCTAATTTTTTTGTTTTCAGAATTATTTACTTTGAAAATATTTGTTGATTAATTTCAAAGCCTATTTTGTTTCAATTATCATAATCCTTCCGCCAGAATGGAATGCTCCAAGCGTTTTTTCGTAATGATCGACTAATTGTGACTTTGAAAGAAAAGAAACATTTCCATCGTGTCCGCGCTGAAAAGATAATTTGCAGGCGTAAGCGACCAGATTACCGTGACTCCTGCATAAACTTTTGTACTGCCTTTGTCGAAGGCTTCTGAAAAAAAATGGCAGGATTTTCCGTTCTCCGGAATTTGAGGCCTGTTCTCGTTACTATGAAATTGAAAAGCCTGAGAGTGCCGCTTCTCAGGCTTTTTAGTGGTTTGGAAATTTATTGAATTTTGTTTTAGTTTTAAAACAACGTTCTGATAGCCTTAAAATAAACTAAGTCCATTCTTGGGGATTGGAAACCGAGATAACCGGCTGGCAGATCATTAAAATGCAAGGCCGCTTCCCATACAGCTGATTTCTTAAATCAATTGCTGATGTTATGAGATCAGTTTTTATTTTTTAACTGTAATTTTTTCTTGTGTAATTTTTTTCGCAGCATTTTTTTTAGATTTTCTACCTGCAATAAAATCACTAATTTCTTTTCGTTCCTGGTCAGTTAATGGGGGACTTTGAATTATAAAATCGACCCCTTTAGGTTCTTTTATTAAGTTCATCTCTCTAAGATTTAAAATATTTTTTCACTAATTTTTTTGCTGCTTCAGTTTCAATAATCATTCTCTGATTTTTAAAATGAAAAGCACCTAGATTTTCTTCGTAATGTTTAATTAAGTTTGTTTTAGCTGTAAATGCGACAAAACCCTCAAAGCCTTTTTGGAAAGAAACTTTACAAGCATAAGCTACTAAATTTCCAGCAACGCCCTCGTAGAGTTTGTCTTTACCAATATTAAAAGGAGAACTTTCAAGTAAATTCATATAAATGTGATCCTGTTCAACAGTTATACTTAAAAGTCCCTGTAGAATTGATGAGTTGTTTACTATTGTCAGCTTATAAACCTCTTTTTGTAAATTTTTGAATTCTAATTTCCAGTCAAAATTCCAGCCATTCTTTTGGGTTACATTTTTCAAGTCAGTTGTAGTCATTCTGCTGACTTCTGTTTGAAAACTGTCTCCAGAAATTGTGTTTAGAATAGAATCTGTTAATTTGTCAATTATGAAATCTTGTTCTATTTGAATTTTAGTACTCATACTTCAAAAATACGAAATAATTTGATTTTTATGAAATTGAATTTCTGCTGTAAATTTCGGTTTGCTGCTTCAAGCTACCTTAGTTAGTTAGTTAGTTAGTTAGTTAGTTAGTTAGTTAGTTAGTTAGTTAGTTA